>CAZYGP010000069.1:0-212 GCA_964647265.1 uncultured Acidimicrobiaceae bacterium
CCACATCGGCGACATGAAGCCGTTCGGCCGATACCACATGGTCGATCTCGACACGATCGGTGGCGTTCCCGTCGTGCTTCGTGCCCTCCTCGACGCGGAACTCCTCCACGGCGACGTCTTGACCGTCACCGGTCGCACGATGGCGGAGAACCTGGTCGACGTGGTCGTGCCGGAGGGCCAGGATGTGGTCGTACCGGTCGGCCGACCGCTCG
>CAZYGP010000069.1:222-9567 GCA_964647265.1 uncultured Acidimicrobiaceae bacterium
TCCTGCGGGGATCGCTCGCCCCCGAGGGCGCCGTCGTGAAGATCGCTGGGATCGACCTCGACGTCTTCGAGGGACGGGCCCGTGTCTTCGACGACGAGCAGCATGCGCTCGAGGCGCTCTGGAACCACGATCTGCATCCCGGCGATGTCGTCGTCGTGCGCTACGAGGGTCCGAAGGGTGGTCCCGGGATGCGCGAGATGCTCGCCATCACTGCCGCCATCAAGGGTGCAGGGCTCGGTCGGAGCGTCCTCCTCATCACCGACGGACGGTTCTCAGGCGGAACAACGGGAATGTGCATCGGGCATGTAGCCCCCGAGGCTGCCAACGGTGGACCGATCGGCCTCGTCGAGGAGGGCGACCGTATCAGGGTCGACCTGCCGAAGCGAACCCTCGACATCCTCGTCGATGCCGACGTCCTCGCGACGCGGCGCGAGGCATGGGTACCAATCGCTCCGCGGTATCCGACGGGGGCTCTGGCCAAGTACGCGAAGCTCGTGGGCTCGGCGGAGTCGGGCGCAGTCCTCGATTGAGGGTTCGTTGCACGCAAGCACGGAAACCCAGACCGACGGTACCGGTAGAGTCCGGCGCATGAAGCTGTCCATCGAGTACTGCGCAGCCTGAGGCTATACCGACCGTGCCGTGAGCATGGTGCAGGCAATCCTCGGCAAGTACGAGCACTACATCGACGACGTCACGGTGATCCCCTCACGGGGCGGCGTGTTCGAGGTCCTCGCAGGCGACGAGTTGATCTTCTCCAAGAAGGAACTGGGACGCCACGCGACGATCGAGGAAGTCATCGACTCCCTCGACGCCATCATCGGACCCCTTCCGGGACCCTCGTAACTCCTCATCGCTACCAGTCGTCCGACGGTACCTTCCGGGCCATGCACTCCGGGCGTTCCAACGCGATCCTCCTCAGCGACCTCCTGTCCCAGGACGGTCCGCACATCCGCATCGCGGATGACTTCGTCCGTGCCGTGTGCGCGCACTGCGGGCAGCCCCTCACCGACGACCCACGGTTCGGCGAGTGGGGCGCCTACTGCGCGACATGCTGGGTCGAACTGCGAGCGGTGTGAACCGTCTGGGTACCGCCCACCTCGGAACGAAGCTCGATCTACGGGGATGGCGGTAATCGAGCGCCAGAGAATCAGTCCACCCACGTCGGCAGGTGTGCGTCGAGGTGGACCGCGTCCGCATCGACGTAGGTCGTGAGAACCGCTGCACAGCGTACCTCGTCAGGTGTTGCCGTGGTCACGTCGACGTCGACCACAACGAGGTCCGCCGATGCTCCGATCGACAGGGGCACAGGCTCACCGAGGGCGTACGCAGCCCCGTCGGTGAACAGGTCGAGGGCCTCGAGGGGCATCAGGCGTTCGCCGGGGGAGATCCCATGTCGGTCGATCGCTGCAGCCATCCCCCACAGCGGATGTGGCGGCTCGACGGGGCAATCCGAGGAGCCTGCCAGCGGGATACCACATTCGCGCATCGTCCGGAACGGGTAGAGCCACGGTTCACGGTCGGGGCCGACGCGCCCGGCGACCCACGCGGACTCGGATGCGAGGAACGCCGGCTGGACGCACGCGATGGCTCCGAGGCCCGCGAGCCTCCGCACCTGTTCGGGATCGATGACCGACGCGTGTTCCACACGGAGCCGGCTGGGAGCGGCCCCTCCGGCGATGAGCCCCTCGAAGACGTCGAGGACGCCGGTCACCGCACGATCGCCGATGGCGTGCACCGCGACCATTCCACCCATCCGAACCGCCTCCTCGCAGATCGCAACGTCGGCATCGGTGAGGCGATAGGTCCCGGTGGTGTCGACGTCGGCGAAGGGTGCGTGCATGGCCGCGGTGTGACCGCCGAGGCTTCCATCGGCAAAACGCTTGACACCGAGCCACCGCATGCGTTGACCTGCCGTGGAGAGCTTCGCAGCGGCTCGCGACAGCTGATCCGGGTCATCGGTGATGACGATGCCGTACACCCTGATGGGGAGGCGTCGACCAACCTCGCACCACAGGTCGACCTCATCCTCGAGCTTGTGTGAGGGCGCCTCCCCGTATCCGATCATCGTCCCGATGCTCGTCAGCCCGACGGCGGCGAGCCGTTCGAGCCCGTGTACGAGCTCGTCCGGACCCAGACGCGACCCGCGGGCGAGGGCCGACGCGATCAGGCCGGCGGCCGTCTCCCTGAGCACTCCCGTCGGACTCCCGTCCTCGTCGCGGTCGAGTGAGCCGCCGGGCGGGTCGGGTGTCGTCGATGAGATGTCGGAGGCGTCGAGGGCGGCGGAGTTCGCAACGGCGACGTGTCCGCAGTATCGATAGATGACTGCGGGGCGGTCCGGTACGGCGCGGTCGAGGTCGTAACGCGTCGGGAGGCGCCGCTCCGCGAGGCCCTCGTCGTCAAGCCTCGTCGCGACGATCGGCTCCGTGCTCGGGCGCGACGAGGCATACGCGGCGAGCCTGGCCACGAGGTCGTCGATCGACGAGGCGGATTTGAGCGAACATCCGCCGAGGAGCGTTGCGTACGGCACGGCGTGGAGGTGCGCGTCCCGAAGGCCCGGAAGGATGAAACCTCCCGGATAGCGCTCCTCGACGATGGCAGGCTCGACGAGGTCATCGCGTTGACCTACCGCAACCACCCTGCCCGCCTCAGCGAGGATCGCGTTCCCGACCCGACCCCGCGAGGTGATGACAGCCTCGGCGGAGATCAGTTTCCTCAAGGATCGATCAACCGCATGGGCATCCAGCTCTCGATCACGGTCCGAAGGTCGTCGTGGATGACGGCGTTGGATGCCACGACGAGACCCATGAACGGTGTCGACGCCCGTCCGAAGGGATCCGTCACGGTTCCTCCGGCCTCGCGAACAAGGAGCTGACCTGCCGCACCGTCCCACGGCGCGATACCGAGCTCCCAATAGCCGTCGTACCGGCCCGCCGCCACCCACGCGAAGTCGAGCGCCGCTGAACCGAAACGCCTGATACCGCTCACCCGCCTCAGTACCTCGCGGACCACGACGGCCAGTTCGTCAGCGTGCTCGTCGTGGTCATAGGGGAATCCGGTGGCAATCACCGATCTCTCGAGCGTGCTTTCGATCGACACCGCGACGTGATGGCCGTTGAGGCGTGTTCCTCCGCCGTCGGTGGCACTGAAGAGCTCGTCACGCAGAGGGTCGTACACGACGCCCACCACGGCTCGTTCACCGTCGTAGAGCGCTATGGACACCGAGACGTGGGGTATCCCGTGCACGAAGTTGACGGTGCCGTCGAGCGGATCCACGATCCAATGCCTGCCTCCCGACAGCTCGCCACCCGCCTCTTCTGCGAGGATCTCGTCGTCGGGTCTGTGCGTTCGGATCAGGTGGGTGATCGCCTCCTCCGAGGCACGGTCCACGGCTGTGACGGGATCGAACCTTCCCTTGTAGTCGGGATTTGGCGGTGTCCCGAAGAAGCGACGAATGATCTCTCCGCCTGCCCTGGCTGCATCGATGGCGAGGTGGAGGTCATCCATGGTGTCGATGCTATCGCCTTGGTGCGCCGACACGGCGGGAAGGTGGGTGCGGTCCTATCCTCGCGACCCATGGTGCCCATAGCCCTCGTCGCAGCGAGTTCCGTGCTGATGTGGGCGGCCTTTCCACCGATCGGCTTCGGACCCCTGGCCTTCATCGCGCCTGTTCCCCTGTTCCTCGCACTCCGATCCGTCGAGAGGCCGTTCCATGCCCTCGCCCTCGGCTTCGGATGGGGAGCCGCGTTCTTCGGGCTCCTGCTCAACTGGTTGATGGTTCTCGGATTCGTTGCGTGGTTCCCCCTTGCGATCCTGATGGGCGCCTTCTCGGCGTCCTACGCGTTCGTCGTGTGGGTGTTCCGGCTGTGGCCCGCGTGGCGATGGTGGCTGATCGCGACGGGGAGCTGGGTCGCGCTCGAGTTCGTCCGGGGCCGGTTCCCGTTCGGGGGGTTCCCGTGGGGTGACATCGGATATCCCGCTGCTGGCATCCCGGGTGCGATCGGGTCGGTGCAGTGGATCGGGCCGTCCGGGTGGACGGCGATGGTCATCGCATTCGCTGCGGGGTTGGCGCTCTTCATCGAGAACCATCGTGATTGGAGGATGGTCGTGGACGCGGGGAGCGTCATCGTGCTCCTCATCGTGGGCGGTGCCCTGTTCGCACCGGCGCCCGGCGGTCAGGTCTGGCGCACCGCGATCGTCCAGGGTGGGTCGCCGTGTCCCCAGGTTCGATGCCAGAACGAGAACCAGCGCATCTTCGAACGCCACATGCAGCTGACGCAACAGATCCCAGCGGGCACGGTCGAGTTCGTCGTGTGGCCGGAGAACTCCACGGGAACACCGTACGAGCCGGAGGGCAACGACCAGGTGCGTGGCGAGATCATCGAGCAGGCGAGGCGCCTCGATGCGTACATGCTCATCTCGGGGACCCGGCTCGCGGGTGACGGTGAGTTCTACAACGTCAACATCATGTACTCGCCGGACGGGGTGAAGGTCGGTGAGTATCTCAAGCGGCACCCGGTGCCTTTCGGTGAGTTCGTGCCCCTTCGGGGCTTGTTCGACTTCGTCCCGCAGCTCGACCGCGTTCCGAGGGACATGATCAGGGGTACCGATGCCGTTGTGTTCCCGACGGAGCAGGGTTCTGTCGGATCCGTGATCTCCTTCGAGGGATCGTTCGCGCGCTCGATGCGCTCCAGCGCCCTCGCCGGGGCCGAGGCGATGGTCGTGACGACGAATACGTCGTCGTTCGGGATTTCACCGGCGACGGATCAGGCGATCGCAATGGTCAGGGTGAACGCCGCGGCCATCGGGCTCGATACGGCGTATGCGTCGATCACGGGCAAGTCGACGTTCATCGGTGCGGACGGGGAGGTCGGCCTCGTGACCGACCAGCTCGACGAACTCGTCCTGTATGGGTCGCTGCGGTTCAGCCCGCAGGAGAAGACGCTGTGGGTGAGGTTCGGTGATTGGCTCGCCCTCGGGTCGATCCTGCTCGCCGGCGTGGCCCTGGCACTCCCGGGGAGCCGGTCGCGATCGGGATCCTCGTCCGGCGAAACTGCGTCGAAGCGGCGTTTTGCGCCTTCGGGATGATCTGCATAGAATGAGGAACCGAGATTTCGCGGTTGCGCTATCGCGCGTCACATCGTCATAGCTGCTGCTGCTTCGACACGCACCCAAGAAAGGCACCCAAGACCCATGTCCGACATTCTCAAGGCATCACGCCCGAAGGGTCGATCCCGACGGCCGAAGACCTACGACGAGGAGCGCACATGCGCCCATGTCGAGTGCTCCACACAGCTGTCGCGCTACAACAGGGCCGAGTTCTGTCACACCCATCGCCCCGTTCGGTACCCCCGTCTCCGTGGTGTCCTCAGCGAGGAGTGACGCTCACGCAGCGAAACGGAAAGGCCCCGGTACGCACCGGGGCCTCTCTCGTGCTCGATCTGCGACCCTGGACGCGCCCATCGCCCCAACGCACGGGAGCGCGGTGGGTCCGCTCAGCCCTTCTCGTGTGCAGCGATTGCGTCGGCGAGCATGTCGATGCCACGGTCGAGATCATCCTCGCCCACGTTCAGCGGCGGGATGAAGCGGATGACGTTGCCGTCGGGTCCGCAGCTGAGGATCAGCAGGCCGGACTGGTGGACGTGGTGGGCGATCTCCCGGAACGCACCGGCGTCCGGTTCGCCGTCCGGTGTCACCAGCTCGATCCCGATCATCAGGCCCAGGCCACGCACATCACCGATCGCGGGATGCTGCTCCCGCAGGGAGTGCCATCGCTCGAAGGCATGCGCCGATAGTGCGGGCACGCCGGGTACAACGGACCGCAGCTCCGCCACGGTCGCGGCGGAGGCGGCGCACGACAGCGGGTTGCCACCGAACGTCGTTCCATGGGATCCGGGCGGCCACCGATCGAGGAGGTCTGCCGACGCCGCCACCGCCGACAGGGGAAGGCCGTTGGCTATGGCCTTGCCCATGACGAGGACGTCGGGACGCACGTCGTACACCTGGCTCGTGAACCAGTCGCCTGTGCGTCCGAATCCGGTTTGGACCTCGTCCGCGATCAACAGGATCCCATGCTCGTCGGCGATGGTGCGGATGGCCGCGTAGAACTCGCGGCTCGCGGGGTAGTAGCCACCTTCGCCCTGCATCGGCTCGATGAGGAACGCCGCGATCTCACCCGGAGTGACCTCGTACTTGAACTTCATCTCGAGTTCCCGCAGGGCGTAGGCGTTCGCGTCCTCCTGGGACATTCCCCACCCGAACGGATGAGGGAACGGGACCACGAACGTCGAGGGAAGGAGAGGGTGGTAGCCCTGGCGGTATCTCGCCTTCGAGGTCGTGTAGGTGACGGACCCCATGGTCCTGCCGTGGAACCCGCCGCGGAAGGTGATGACGCCCTGCCTCCCGGAGACCTTGCGCGCAAGCTTGATCGACGCCTCGACCGCCTCCGCGCCGGAGTTCATGAAGAACACCTTCTCGATGCCGTCCGGGGCGACGTCGATGATGGCCTCTGCGGCGTCGACGATCGACTCGTACATGAACGAACCGCCTGCGTGCCAGACGCTGTCCATCTGGGCCTGCACGGCTGCGACCACGGCATCGGGGCGGTGGCCAAGATTCGAGGTGGCGATACCGCAGGCGAAGTCGAGGTATTGCTTGCCATCGGGTGCGGTCACCCAACTTCCCTTGCCCGTGGCGATCTCGACCTCGTTGTCGAACGCGATCACCGGGGCGATGATGTCATGGAATCTTCTCTGGAGTTCGGTCATGGTCTCTCCGATCGGTTCGGGTCCGGGGGTCGTCGTGGCGCGAGGTTTTGGCGTCACGGAGCTGCGAAGAGATGTTTTCGCTGGCGTCGAGGAGTCCGAACCATGTCCTGATGGTACCCGTCGGGGACGATCAGGTGCAGGAGCAGCCCTTCATTCCCCCCTGAACTCGGGCGCACGCTTCTCGAGGAACGCCATCGCGGCCTCCATGAAGTCGTTTGATCCGAGGAAGGAACTGTTCCACAACGCCACGTAGTCGAGACCGTCCGTGATGGACCTGCCCTCACCTGCGCGTAGGACGGCTTTGGCTCCCTGGACGGCGAGCGGCGAGTTCGCAGCGATCTCGTGGGCGAGCCCAACCGCCGCATCAACGACCGCTGCGTGGTCGACCAGGATGCGGCTCACGAGACCGATCTCGAGTGCCTCGTCGGCTCCGAAGTCCCTGCCCGTGTAGACGAGCTCGGCAAGCCGTCCCGGCTCGACGATGCGCGGCAGTCGCTGGAGGGTCCCGACGTCCGCGACCATGGCGATCCTCGTCTCACGGACCGAGAACACCGCATCGCGTGACGCGTATCGGATGTCGCACGCCGTGATGAGGTCGACGCCCGCACCGATGCAGTTGCTGTGGACCGCGGCGATGACGGGCTTGGTGCACGCTGCCAACGCGGAGAACGTGTGTTGCATCTCCTTGATCGTCCGGTACAGCGAAGCTCTCTTGCCGACATCAGACGTCGGCTGGTTCCCATCCGCAGGATCGACGCCACCACTCGCGAAGATGGGGCCGAACGCCTTCAAGTCGATGCCTGCGGTGAACGACGGCCCCCGCGCCGCGATCACGACAGCTCTGGTCTTCGGGTCGTCCGAGAGTGCCTCGATGATCTGCGGGAACTCGGTCCAGAACGCACGGGCGAACGCGTTGTGTGCGTCGGGACGATCGAGCCACACCGTGGCGACATGCTCATCGAACTCGACGGAAACGACGTCTGACGGGGGGATGGCTGATCGCGACATGCCCGGACAGTAATCGGCGACTCCACCGAATCGGCTCGTCAGGGAACCGGATCGACGCCAACGCCCGTCCAACCCTCAGCCGACGTGGTCGGTTTCACGATGGGAGGGAATCATGGGACGTCAGGACCGCACTCGACGGACGGGATGGGCCCGCATCCTTCTCTTCGTCATGACCGTATCGATCGTTGCGGCGGCGTGCTCGGCCAACGATGAGGCGACGACCGTCACCACCATCGTCCCAGCCGGAGGGGAAGGCGCGATGGACGATTCGATCGCACCGGAGCCGGAGGGGGAGCGCGGCGTCGCATACGACGTCGTGCTCGACGACGGCATGATCGTCTTCGAGCAGGTCGGATCCACCTTCGACGCGAAGATCATCAGGGACGGCTCCGTCGAACTTCGGATCGAGCCCGGCTCGTTCGGGACGACGGCGGGCCAGGTGCGGGCGATCGCCGCTGACCTCGGTGGGTACATCGCGTCGGGGGAGTCCCGTGTCGAGCAGTTCGAGGACGATCGCTACGCGGTCGGCTGGTACACGATCCGGATCCCGAGCGACCGGTTCGACGAAGCCGTCGCTCGCGTCGAACAGCTCGGTGAACGGGTGTCGGCATCCCTGTCATCCCAGGACGTCACCGAGGAGTATGTGGACCTCGAGGGTCGCCTCGGCTACTGGCGTGAGCAGGAGGCGTTCTACCTGCGCCTCATGGAGGAGGCGACGACGATCGAGGAGCTCGTGACGGTCCAGACGAGGATGCAGGACGTGTTGCTGAACATCGAGCAGATCGAGGGCAGACTCCGGTACCTGGACTCTCGCACGGATTTCGCGACGCTGACCGTCGGCCTGACCGAGGTCCCCGACACGACGGTGCCGCCGGTTGAGCCGAAGGACCCTGGCCCGATCGCAGAAGCGTTCGACCAGGCGGGAGAGGTGCTGCTCGCAACCGTCGGATTCATGATCATCGCGTCGGCGGTTGCCATCCCGATCGCGATCGTCGTGCTCATCGCCTTCGGCGTCTTCAAGCTCTTCACAAGGTCGGCTCGTCGTTCAACAGCGGCGAGCTGACCGTCGGCTGTCAGCGTTTGAGGGTGAAGGGTGGATACACGTCTGTCAGGGCGGCGATCCAAGCCCACGTCCGGGCCCACCACCGGTGGAAGCCGACGAAGTACCAATGCAGCGAAAGGGGAAGGCGTCCCGTCATGAGGATCGCGACGTACCCGAACCACGCCGCGAACAGGGTGCCGACGGTGAGCCACAGGAGGATGAACAGGTGCGGCACCGCCATCAGCGACCGTATCAGCAGGATCCCCGCGAGCGCAAGCCAGCGGTTCTGGGGTTCGGGCGCCTCCTCGACGATCACCTGGGCGGGATGGTTCTCATCCGTTCCGAAGGTCGGGTACACGTCCGTCGTCGATGTGAACCAGGCGAACACACGGCTCGACCACTCGAGGAAGATGAGCTCGAGGTTCTCCACCCAATAGGGTTTGCCGCCCTGGATGAGGATGTACCAGTACCCGATCCACACCACGACCTGGACCACGGACGCGTAGAGCGAAAGGAGGATCAGGTGAGGTA
>CAZYGP010000070.1:0-9551 GCA_964647265.1 uncultured Acidimicrobiaceae bacterium
ACTGATCTTGGATTGAAAGAGTAGATGTAGTAGTAGGCCCTGTGGATTGTGGACATGTGTCGATGAACCCTGCGACCGAAAGGATCGCGGGCCTCACGAGAATGTGGATCGAATCCGGGTTGTCCACGGCGGAGACTTCGGTGAACTGCGGGGGTGGGGACATCATCTGCTTGTCCCCAGTTGTTGGGTGATCGCCGTCACCTGGTCGTAGATCGCCTTGTCCTCGAGGAGGAGTGCCTTGATCTTGTCGACCGCGTGCATGACCGTGGTGTGATCCCTTCCCCCGAATGCGGCCCCGATCCTGGGGAGGGAGAGTCCCGTGTGCTCACGGCAGACGTACATGGCGATCTGGCGTTGGCGGGCGAGCGGCTGACGGCGAGAACTGCTGGTGAGGTCGTAGACGGGTATCTCGTAGAACTGGGCGACCGTCGTGATGATGCCCTCTGCAGTCAGCGGTGCGGATTTCTGGAGTTGGACGACGTCACGGAGCACTGTGGAGGCCAGATCGAGGGTCACGCGCTGCCCTGTGAGGAGGGCGAATGCCGTCACCCTGGTGAGGGCTCCCTCGAGCTCCCGGATGTTGTCGTAGACGTTCGATGCGATGAACTCCAACACCTCCGAAGGGACCGGAACCCGACTCCCTGCGGCGTTCTTGCGCAGGATTGCGAGGCGGGTCTCGACATCGGGGCTCTGTATGTCCGTCGTGAGCCCCCACTCGAATCGGCTCCGGAGCCGATCCTCGAGCGAACGGAGTTCGCGGGGCGGCCTATCGGACGAGATGACGAGCTGGTTCCCCGCCTCGTAGAGCGAGTTGAACGTGTGGAAGAACTCCTCGAGGATCTGTTCCTTCCCTTCGAAGAATTGCACGTCGTCGAGGAGGAGGAGATCGACCTTGCGATAGCGAGACTTGAAGTCATCCATGCGCTTGCGGCGGATCGAGTTGATGAAGTCGTTGAAGAAGGATTCGGAGGTCACATACCGGACGGTTGCTGCCGGCTCGAGTTCGATGCGGTGCTGGCCAACGGCATGGAGCAGATGGGTCTTGCCGAGGCCTGCCGCCGCATAGATGAACAGTGGGTTGTATTGGCGACCGGGTTGCTCGGCGACGGCCTGAGCAGCGGCGTGCGCGAAGCGGTTGGAAGGACCGACGACGAAGTTCTCGAAGTTGTACCGAGCGACGAGGTTGGAGGTGTCGTCGGAACTCGTGAAGCGTTCGGCTCTGACGGATTCGTCGAGCGTAGGTTGGAACGGCCGTGGCTCGGCGTCGGCGTCGCTCGTCGTCGGCTCGACGCTCGAGACGGTGATCCGAACTTCGATGGGCTCCGGCCACACCGAGCCTGCGATCTCGCGGAGCTGGTGGATGTAGTTGTCCGAGACCCACGTCGCGTTGAACCTGTTCGGCGCCTCGAGGATGACGGTGTCGTCGTCGACCGACAGGGCGAGTGGCTTGATCCATGTCTCCCACTTCGCCACCCCGAGGATGTCGCGCATCCGGGCATGGAACAGATCGATGTGTGAGTCGACGGCGCCATGTGGCGTTTGTGTGAGTCCCACGTGCAACGTCTCCCGTTCAGGCCTTCGCCCAGCCCTTACACTGTCCACACACCTATCCACAGACTGTGGAGAAGGTGTGCCACCCATCGCGGTCGTGCGATCGGCGGCCACGCTCCGGGGAAAGGAGCGGAAATCCGCCCCGAGAGCGTTGGCGAGCATAGGAGCCGTTCGCGATACTCATCAAGAGCGGCAAATCCGACGGTACGCCGTCGGGGATCGGGCAGCTCGATCCCCGAAAACCCCAGCGGGACAAGGGGTTTGACGGCTCTTCTCCCCGCTTGGGAGTGCATGTCGTGTCCCGGATTCAACGTTTTCGGTCCTGTTCTGTGTTTCGCGAGTCCGCGGTACTTTTCGCGCATTACCCCACGATGGCCATTTGGATCGGTGGGCATCTACACTGTCGCCGTTCCGTGACTTGCACGGATCCCTGAAGCCTCTCGACCAGGACCTACCTCATGAAGCGCACGTACCAACCAAACAACCGACGTCGGAAGCGCAAGCATGGGTTTCGCGGTCGAATGCGGACGCGATCGGGGCGCTCCCTCATACAGCGCCGCCGTGCCAAGGGTCGCCATCGTCTCTCGGCCTGACGGGCGGGGTTTCGTGTCGCTGCGACCTGCGTCCCGTTTTGCGGAGGTCTACCGCACCGGGGTGCGGTCCGTCCAAGGAGGACTCGTCGTGATCGAATCGACCGGACACACCCCCTGTGCCGAGGTCGGTTTCGTTGCGGGCAGGAAGGTGGGCACCGCCGTGCGCCGAAACAGGGCCAAGCGTCGGATGCGTGAGGCGGCACGCCACGTCCCGTTCCGATCCGGGCGCGCCTATGTCGTCGTGGCATCTCCGTCGGTGCCTGACGTACCATTCGAGGACCTCGTCGGATGGATGACATCCTGCGTCACCGGACGTGGAAGCTCGGAGAAGGACCGATCGTGACGGACGTACTCGCCAACCACCGCTCGCCCGCCCAAGTCGTGGCGATCGCCATGATCCGGGCGTATCAGCGTGTGCTGTCCCCGATCTTCGGACGTAATTGCCGCTATTACCCGACGTGTTCCCAATACACCCTCGAGGCAGTCGAGATCCACGGAGTGGCTCGTGGCTCGTGGCTCGGCATGCGTCGCATCGGGCGTTGTCATCCCTGGCATGAGGGCGGACTCGATCCGGTCCCCGGCTCTCTGACGACGGATGATGCTCGTGAAGGAGATCGTTCATGAACCCGTGGACGCTGCTGCTCGACCTCCTTGGATCGACCCTTTCGTTCTTCTACGACATCGTTCCCGAATACGGTGTTGCCATTATCTTCCTGACGCTGCTGGTCGGTGTGGTGCTCTTCCCCCTGACGTACAAGCAGACGAAGTCGATGAAGGCCATGCAGGACATCCAGCCCGAGGTGAAGCGGCTCCAGAAGGAGTTCAAGGGAGACCGCGAAGAGCTGAACAAGCAGCTCATGGCTCTGTACCAGGAGCGCGGCGTCAACCCCGCGGCAGGATGCCTGCCGTTGCTCGTACAGATGCCGATCTGGTTCGCGCTGTATCGGGTTCTGTGGCAGGGCGATGGAATCCCTGAAGGTTCGGCCTTGCGCATCGTGATCGACAACGCCAATGCAGCCCTGTACACCACGGATGCCAACGGGTCCCTGACCGCGACCCTCCAGCCGGGTGTCGACATCGCAAGTGACCAGTTCTCCCACGTGATCTTCCTTGGCATGAACATGCTCGTACGGCCTTCGGCGGCGGTCGATCTCGGGAACATCCTCGGGTCGCTGCCCTATATCCTCCTGATCGCCGTGATCGTCGTGGCTGGGTTCTACCAGCAGGTACAGACGACACGACGGAAGCCAGGGGCGACGGAGGAACTCAATGCGCAGGCCCAGACGATGCAGCGGGCCATGCGCATCATGCCCGTCGTTTTCGGTTTCATATCGTGGAGTTTTGTCTCAGGTCTCGGTCTCTACTTCGCTACGTCGAACATCTTCCGTGTCGGTCAGCAGGCGATCATCCTGCGGACGGCGGCGGCCGGCGGCGACGGAGACGACAAGGGGAAAGGCAAGGACGAGGCGGACGATCCGTCCGACGAACCGACGAGATCGGGTCCGTCCCAGAATGCCAGCAAGAAGCGCAACCGCCGGAGAAGGAAGTAACCCGTCATGGAATGGGTCGAAGTGCAAGGGAAGACGATCGATCTCGCCGTCGAGGTAGCGATCGGAGAGCTGGGAGTCGCCTCCCGTGACGACGTGACGGTCGAGGTGATCCAGGAACCAAGAGCAGGCTTCCTCGGAATGGGAGGCCAGGAAGCCATCGTGAAGGTGACGAAGGGGCCCCGGAAGCGTCGCAGGAGTAGGGGACGAGGCCGCAACGGGACGCAGTCCGACGCAACTGTCACGGGTCAAGCAGCACAACCACGATCCGGAGCGACCAAGACCGCCAGGAACGGTGGATCCAGCACGCACAACAGAGGCCGCTCCGGCGGATCGAAGCGCCAGGAGGCCACGATGGACAACACGAACAACGCGAATGATCGCCCGCCAAGGGACGACAGGCCGGACCAGGCGCCGATCGAGGAACAGGCCGAGGTCGCCAAGGCGTTCGTGGAGGGCCTGGTCGATGCATTCGGTCTGGACGGTACGGTCACGACCCGCATCGAGGACGACGTCCTCTACCTGGACGTTGCCGGAGCGCAGACGGAGGCACTGGTTGGCCCGAAGGGCTCTGTGATGCACTCCGTTCTCGAGCTGACACGCACGGTCGTGCAACGGAAGACGTACGGTGCGCCGCGAATGCGCATCGACATCGCTGGCTACGGTGAACGACGTCGTGAGGCGCTCCACATCTACGCCGCCAAGCTGGCCGCCCAGGTCATCGAGGACAAGAGCGAAGTCATGCTGGAACCGATGAACGCTGGGGACCGCAAGGTCCTCCATGATGCGGTGGCAGAGATCGATGGCGTCAGGTCATACTCCGAGGGTGACGAACCCCGGCGCGCCGTCGTCATCGCCTACGACGGGGAGTGAGGAGGGGTTTCACGTGGAACACGTCCCGCGCGACGATGTTTCACGTGAAACCATCCGACCCCAGTCAGAGGGGTCGCTCCGGCTCGACCCCGGCGCTCTCGATCCGCTGCTGGCCCGGCTTGGGCTCCCCTTCACCGCGGAGCAGCGGTCGCTCCTCGATCTCTTCACGGGCTGGTTGTGCACGGAGGCCGTCGCGGCCGGCGCCATTGGGCCGAGCGAAGTGGCACGCATCTTCGATCGTCATGTCGCCGACTCCCTCATGTACCTTGCAGGGCTCGGACCCGGCGTGGGATCGAGCGGACCTCGATCGATCATCGACGTCGGTTCGGGAGCAGGACTGCCTGGAATCCCACTCGCCATTGCGGTGCCGTCATATCACGTGACCCTCGTGGACCGTTCATCGAAGCGGTCCGATCTCGCCAGGCGGGCCGTGCGAATCCTCGGATTGGACAATGTGGAGGTGGCGACGTCCGAGGCAGGTCGCATCACGGGCAGCTTCGATGGTGCCGTCTTCAGGGCGTCGCTGTCGATCGTGCGCGCAACGGAGGCGTTTCTCGCATTGGGGTCCCCGGATGCGGTCGGCGTGATCGGTGTCTCAAGGAGATACCAGAGACCTGCGGTGCCGGTCGCTCCGGAGGGCGTGGCCTATCACCTGAGTTGCGAAGGGGACGGAGTGCTTGACTCACCGGCGTGGCTCCTTAGGATGCAACGTACCCACACCTGAAACTCATCGGAGCCCCCATGTCACACGGCAAGGTCGTCGCCATCGCCAATCAGAAGGGCGGTGTCGGGAAGTCCACCACAGCGATCAACCTCGGTGCTGCGCTCGCCTTCCAAGGCGAGCGGGTGTTGATCGTCGATCTCGATCCCCAGGGGAACACCAGCTCGGGGCTAGGAATCGATCGCTCGGCGATCTCGTCATCCACATACCATGTCCTGGTCGATGGAACGCCGATCGGAGATGTGCTCGAACCGACCTCGGTCCGGGACCTCCATGTCATTCCCGCCACGATCGAGCTCGCAGGTGCCGAGATCGAGCTCGTGTCCGTGTTCTCGCGCGAGCAGAGGCTCAAGCGGGCTCTGGAGACGGTGCTCGACGACTACGACGTCGTTCTCATCGACTGTCCGCCCTCCCTCGGACTCCTCACCATCAACGGGCTCGCCGCTGCCGACGAGGTGCTCATCCCGATTCAGTGCGAGTACTACGCACTCGAGGGTGTCAGCCAGCTCACACGCAACATCGGCCTGGTCCAACAGAGCCTTAACCCTCAGCTGGAGGTCGAAGGTGTTGTCCTGACGATGTTCGACGGACGCACGACGCTCGCCTCGGAGGTCGTCAAGCAGGTTCGCGACCACTTCGGCGAGACGGCATATCGCACCGTCATTCCGAGGACGGTCAGGCTCTCGGAGGCGCCTTCCTACGGGGAGCCCATCGAAGCCTACGACCCGATGTCACGTGGAGCGATTGCGTACAGGGCCCTCGCCCAGGAGTTCAGGAGGAGACATGGCCGCACGTAAGACCGGATTGGGAAGGGGTCTCGACGCCCTCATCCCCCAGGATCACCCGACCGGGGGTTATGCGACCATCTCGGTCGACGGAATCAGGGCGAACCCGGACCAGCCGAGGACTCACTTCGACGCGGGCTCGATCGATGCCCTCGCCGCGTCGATCGATGCCGTCGGTCTGCTGCAACCGATCGTCGTGCGATCAGCGGAGGACGGGTACGTGCTGGTGGCCGGCGAGCGGAGGCTTCGAGCCCTGCGCCAGCTCGGGCATGCAACCGTACCCGCCGTGATCAGGGAGGAGACCGATGCTCGTACCAACCTCACGGAAGCGCTCGTCGAGAACCTCCAACGCGAGGACCTCAACCCGTTGGAGGAGGCAGCCGCCTTCAAGGAACTACTGGAAGAATATGGAATGACCCATGAGGAGATCGCAGTGCGTGTCGGCAGGAGCAGGTCGGCGGTGACGAACACCGTCCGTCTGTTGGGCCTGACCGCTCCGATCCAGAAGCTGGTAGCGAGCGGAGAGCTCTCTGCAGGCCACGCCAGGGCGCTGCTCGGATGCGACGACGAGGCATACGCGGCCCACATCGCCCAGCGAGCGGTTGCCGAGGGATGGCCCGTCCGGCGCGTCGAGGAAGCGGTGCGACTCAGGGTGACCCAGGGCAGGACGTCGTCCGTGCGCTCGCGTGCAGTGCGACCCGCCCCCATCATCGAGCTCGAGGATCGGCTTCGGGAACGGCTCGGAACGAAGGTGACGATCGATTATCGGGGCAAGGGCGGGCGCATCACGATCAAGTACTCCTCCCCGGACGATCTCGAGAGGATCTACCGTCACCTGTTCGGCTCGGAGTCCTGATGGGCTGCCATCTCGTAGACGGCGCCGACGGCGTGTGCAACAACCATGCCGGCCCGCCTGCGCATCGAGCGCATGGCCACCAGCACGGAGGGTGAGCGCGTCTCCTTGAGCATCGGCATCGCGCGCCCTGAGGGCTCGAGCCCGATCCGATCGGCGACGACGCCTGCGATGACCATGCCTGCCTCCGAACGGGAGTGCTCCGAGGCGAAGTAGTAGACACCCTCCTCACCATCCTGGGGTGAGAGGAAGCCCACAACCATGTCCACGTTCATGCGATTCGCGCGTTGGGCACGAAGGCGGGCGGGGGGTGAAGTGTCAACCGACCTGGACAGGACCGGGAGCCCGCTGAGGTGTGCCAGCGCGTCCCTCGCCTCGACGGCGGTCGACCACGTGGCTGTGGACTCCTCAGGGGTCCGGCACTCTGCGTCGAGATAGATCCTCTGGCCCGCGATCGACGGGGGAAGGTTCGTGAGCCATTCCCGTTCCCTGACGGACTCACGCCCATGCTTGCGCGTGGCGAACCCGATGAGGCTGAGCTCGGAAGCGACGAGGGCACCCGCAAGGCCGTCCTCTGCCAGCCCACGATTGTGCTGGAAGTCGAGGAGACCTGCGAGGGTGTCGGGGCCGAAGACCCCGTCGACCTTCCCGGTGTCAAAACCCAAAGAGTTCAAGCGAGCCTGGAGTTCAGCGACATCGTCGCCGCGCATCATGGGGATCCGGTGGTAGAGGAGCCTGTCACCCAACCGATACCCTGCGTCGACGAGGGCCCTCCACGTGTCGGGTCCGACCACTCCGTCGACAGGCAATCCGCGTTCGTCCTGGAAGAGGGCGACGGCAGCGGCGGTTGCATCCCCGAAGACACCTTCCCTGTCATCCCCGAGCTCGTACCCGAGCGCGGAGAGCCGGCTCTGGATGTCCAGAACCGGCTCTCCGCGATCACCTGTGTGGTAGAGCCTCACCCGATCATGCTCGCAGATTCGGGTGTCAGGCGAGGTACTCCGCGAGCTCTGCCTGGAGTTGCCCCTTGCTGCGCGCTCCGACGAAGCGCCTCTTCTCCTCACCGTTCTGGAAGACGATGAGGGTCGGGATGCTCATGACGTGGTACGCGCCCATGGTGGCGGGATTCTCGTCGACGTTGAGCTTCGCAACGGTCAGTTTTCCGCTGTTCTCACCCGCCAGTTCGTCCAGTGGGCCGTCCATCATCTTGCATGGCCCACACCACTCGGCCCAGAAATCGACCAGCGTCGGCGTGTCAGACGCGATCGCGGTGCCGAAATCGTTGTCGGTCACCTTGACGGTGTTCTGTCCCATGGGAATCGTCTCCTGCTTCGTGTGTATTCGGAACCCCGGCCGGGACGGATGGATTCCTATTCGTGATTGTCGAGGAACCGTTCGGCGTCGAGAGCGGCCTGACACCCCATGCCCGCAGCCGTGACGGCCTGCCGGTAGACCTTGTCCGTGACGTCGCCCGCGGCGAAGACCCCCGCCACGGAAGTGATGGTCGTACCCGGGTTCGTCTCGATGTAGCCGTCATCGTCGAGTTCGAGGTGGCCCTCGAAGACGGATGTGTTCGGGTCGTGACCGATCGCCACGAAGACTCCGTCGGTCGACAACGTGGTGACCTCGTCGGTGACCACATTGCGGAGGCGGACACCGTCGACGACCTTGTCCCCGAGAATCTCCTCGACGACGGAGTTCCAGATCACCTCGATCTTCGGGTGGTCGAGCACACGGTTCGCCATTATGGTCGATGCCCGGAACTCTTCTCGACGATGCACGACGGTGACCTTGGTCGCGAACTTCGTGAGGAACAGCGACTCCTCCATTGCTGAGTCTCCACCGCCGACCACGACGAGTTCCTTGTCTCGGAAGAAGAATCCGTCACAGGTCGCGCAGGCCGAGACTCCGTAGCCACGGAGCTTGCCCTCCCCTGGTACGTCGAGCCATCGAGCGGATGCTCCTGTGGAGATGATGACCGTCTCCGCGGAGTACGCGTCGGATCCCACGCGGATGGTGAAGGGGCGCTGTGAGAAGTCGACGTCGGTGACGTTCGAGCTCACTATGCGGGTTCCGAATCGCTCTGCCTGCTTTCGCATCTGCTCCATGAGCTCGGGTCCCATGATCCCGTCAGGGAATCCCGGGTAGTTCTCGACGTCGGTTGTGATCATGAGCTGGCCGCCGCGCTCCATGCCCTCGATCATCAGGGGATCGAGTCCCGCTCGCGCGGCGTAGATGGCTGCAGTCAGGCCCGCAGGCCCCGAACCGATGATGAGGACCTTGCCTGCCATTCTCGTCACTCCTCGGATGCGCGGTCCTGGGGGTAGCGTCGCGACCAGACGAATGCCCCGATCACGATCAACAGCAACCCGACCACGGCGTACGCGGTTTCTTGGCCCATCAGCGTTCCGAGGATGCGAAATATTCCGACGAGCAGCCAGACGACCGCCATGATGGCGCCTACCACCAGAATCAGGCCCACGGCTACCCATGTGAGGGCAGTCGACGCCTTGTCGACGGACAGCTCCCGGATCCTCGTGGCGACCTGTTCGAGCAGGTCTGCGACGCGAACCGAGAGTGGTGCGGTTGGTTCTGCCATGGCCAACGCGAGGTTAGTCACCTGCGGGG
>CAZYGP010000071.1:0-9541 GCA_964647265.1 uncultured Acidimicrobiaceae bacterium
GTGTCGGGATGGCACAAGGCCGAGATAGAGTCGATCATCGCCGAAACCCTCGACGACGTCATCGAACCACTCGTGTTCGCAGAGGCCTTGTTCCTCATCGACGAGCACACTCGCGCCGGACGAGCCGTGTACGTCGTGTCGGCGAGCCCCGAAGAGTTCGTGACCCCGATCGCGGCGATGGTCGGCATCGACGGGGTCATCGCAACGAGGATCCGCACGGACCGGCTGGGTCGCTACGTTCCCGAACTCGAGCAGTACGTCATGGGTCCGGGCAAGGTCGACGCGATGCAGCGCGTAGCCGAACGCGACGGGCTCGACCTGTCAAAGTCGTTCGCATACACCGACAGCTTCACCGACATGCCGATGCTCGAGATCGTCGGGAATCCGATCGTCGTGAATCCCGACAAGGAGCTGAAGGAGGAGGCCGACGCACGCGAGTGGCCGATCCTCGAGTTCCAGCGGCCGGTCAGCCTCGGTCCGAGGGTGCAGTCACCCCCTCCGAAGGTGTGGGTCGGTGTCGCCGCCGGTGTGGCCGCCGCCGCCGCGGTCGTGGTGTTGAGCAGGCGGAGGATCGCGTCCTGACGACGACCGGGCGGTCACGGATCACCCGGTGTCGGAGCCTCCACCAGCCTGGGTCTCTGCCCGCTTCGACGCGACACCCTCCATCCGTGCTGCCTCGATCTTGTCGGTCGTCAACTTCGGTGCCGCGTAGATGAAGAGTGCCACGTAGGCACTCGCTGCGAACCACCATGGTGTGCGGAGGGCGATCTCGCGGGACGCACCGAGCGCTTCCATGCCCGACACGATCACCCCGCCGATCGCCAGTCCGATCGGCATCATTCCCCAGGCGAAGAACCGGTAGACGCTGTTCACCCTGCCGAGGAGCTGATCGGGGATGATCGTTTGGCGCAGCGACACGGTGATCACGTTCCACAACACCGCGGAGAAGCTGAACACAGCGAACATCACGAACACGACGGACCAGTGGGTCGCGAAGCCGATGATCGCGTTCGTCAGGACGCTCATCAGCAGCGTCAGGTGAAGTGACGTGCCCGAGCCGAGCAGCTTGGAGACCCGCGGGGAGACAATGCTCCCGATGACACCCCCGACCGCGCCCGACATGGCGAGGATCGCAAAGACGAACGCGTCGATGCCGAGCACCTCCTGGGCGAACAGCACGTAGGTCGCAAACGTCACCATGCCGAGCCCGTTGAGCAGACCGAGGATGATCGCCATCGGGCGAAGGAGGGGGTGGTGCCACAACCAGGTGACGCCTTCCTTGATCTCCCCCCACCAATGGACCCTCGATCCGCGTTGGGCAAGGGATCTGTCGCGGCTGGTGTACGAACCGGAGAGCAGGAAGATGAGCAGGGCCGCGATGGCGAACGTGACAGCATCGAAGGCGAACGGCAGGGCGAAGGCGACCGCGATGAGGACGCTCCCGAGTGGTGGGCCGATGAACGAGTTCATGACCATCTCGGCGCCCCACAGGTTGCTGTTCGCACGTTCGAGGCCTTCAGGTTCGACGATGGCAGGCAAGATGGTTTGCGCCGAGTTGTCGTAGAGGACCTCCGCCATCCCGAACAGCAGTGACACGACGATGATCATCGTGTACAGCACCATGTTGTTCGACACGGCACCGACGTCGACCAGGGTCGGATCCGGGAGCGAGGATTGGTAGTACAGGACAGTCGCTGCAGCGACGAACATGAGAAGGGACCGCACCAGCTGTGAAGCCAGCATCAGCTTGCGCCTGTCGACGCGGTCTGTGATGACCCCCGCAGGCAGGCTGAAGACGAGCCACGGGATCCGCCCCGCCACACCGACGAGGGCGATGAGGATGGCGTTTCGGGTCACGGCGGACGAGAGCCACGGAAGCGCGATCGCGGTCACGCCGTCGCCGAGGTTGGAGACCACACTCGAGGTCCACAGCTTCCAGTAGTTCGCTCCGAGCCTGACCTTCTCGTTCCGCTTCGTCGCGTCCGGCGCTACATCAGTCACCGGACGCCTCCTCGTCCCTCAGCACGGGACGGTCCGTCGGGAAGACACCGGCGAGGAACCCGAAGACCGTGTCCCCGGATCTCGGAAGGTCGAGGAACTCCTCGGACAGCTCGAGGATCCTCTCGGAGAACTCGACGGCCCGCTCGACCGGAATGCGGGCAACTCGCGAGGTGAACATGGGTAGTGGATCCCCATCGACAGCGACCATCGATCGCAGCGCGTCGTTGACGAACCAGTGAGGGTCTTCAGGCCTCGGCGAACCTCGGAACTGGATCGTCCGGCCGACGCGTCCGTAGTACTTCTCGGTCATCGCCCTGACCTTCGCAGTGCGCACCACGCGTATGAGGCCGACGTCCTCGAGGATCTTCGCGTGGTATCCGACCGTTCCCTTCGGTTTGCCGAGCGCATCGGCCAGCTGGCTCACGGTTGCGGCCCGTTCGAGGAGGAGGTTCAGGATGTCCGCCCGGGTGTCATCCGCGACTGCCTTCATGGAGGCGGCGTCCTCGACGTAGACGACCTCGTCGAGGTCGTAGTCCAGGGCGTGAGGGGCCCCGGCCTGCGGTTGAGTCGCTGTCATCGGGCTAATGGTCGGTGATTCCCGACCATTTGTCAAGGTGGCGCCGAACCTTGCCCAGGGTCGCCATCGGCCGGAGGGCCCGCGTCGGTGTCGCTGGCGGGGTCGTCCCCCTCAGCCCGGTCTCCTGCAAACGTCCACCACGCCAGGGCACCGAGCGCCGCCATGGCGAGCACGACTGCCGTGATGAGCCACATCGCCGAGGCATCGATTCCGCGCGACGGCACCGGTGCTTCGGGAGGTCCCGCTACGACAACCGGATCGACGCCGAGGGCGGTCAGCGTGGTGGTGTCCGACCGGAACGCCTCACCCTCGGGGTCTATGGCGTCGAACACGATGGACCAGTCCTCCGCACTCGGGAGGGCGACGAGCCCTCCCCATGTTCCGTCTCCGCGGTCGACGAGTGCGGTCGGAGGCAGCTGCTCGAAGCTCGAAAAGGGTCGCACGATCACAACCGAGAACGTCCCCGATACAGCAACCGACATCTCGACGGTGAGGCCGTCGTCATCAGCGATCGCAGCGGCCTCAGCGATACCGAACGGGTTCGCGAGCACGACGGACGCCATCGCGAGGAGGAGATGCACGATCACGGCTCCAGCGTAGGGGCCGCTCCCGGATCGAAGCAGATTTCACCGAGGTCGGCGGATTCGCTACGCTCCCTGAACTCACCCTGAGGCCCCATGGAAACACCACGCACACTCCTCGACAAGGTCTGGGACACCCACGTCGTACACACCGCGGACGACGAACCCGATCTGCTCTACATCGACCTCCACCTCATCCACGAGGTCACGTCACCCCAGGCGTTCGAATCCCTCGAACTCTCGGGGCGCGCCGTTCGCCGACCCGAGCTCACCCTCGCAACGATCGACCACGCCGTTCCGACGACACCTCGGGAGCATGGCATCGCCGACCCGATGTCGGCGCGACAGATCGCGACCCTCGAGCGCAACACCGAGATCAACCGGATCCCGTTGTTCGGCCTGGACGACCGACGCCAGGGGATCGTGCACGTCATCGGACCCGAGCAGGGAGTCACACAACCCGGGATGACCATCGTCTGTGGCGATTCGCACACGGCGACGCACGGGGCATTCGGCGCACTCGCCTTCGGCATCGGGACGTCCGAGGTTGAGCACGTGCTCGCAACCCAGACCCTGCCGCAGGCGAAACCGAGGGCCATGGCTGTCACGGTGACCGGGGACCTCCCTCGCGGGGTCACCGCGAAGGACATCATCCTCGCCGTCATCGCACGCATCGGGACGGCAGGGGCCACCGGCCACGTCATCGAGTATCGCGGATCGACCATCGAAGGCCTCTCGATGGAGGGACGCATGACGATCTGCAACATGTCGATCGAAGCCGGTGCGCGCGCAGGCATGATCGCCCCCGACGACACGACCTTTGCCTATTTGGAAGGCCGCCCCTTCGCCCCCGCAGGGCACGACTGGACCTCAGCCATCGCCGCATGGCGCGAACTGCGGACGGACGACGGTGCCGAGTTCGATCACGAGGTCGTGCTCGATGCCACCGAACTCGTACCGCATGTGTCATGGGGAACGAACCCGGGCCAGACCCTGCCCGTCACGGGCCGAATCCCCCACCCCGACGAGGCCTCCGATCCCGTCGATCGTGACTCGATCGCTCGGGCACTCGAGTACATGGCACTCGAGCCGGGCATCGCAATCACGGACATCGCGATCGATCGGGTGTTCCTCGGATCCTGCACGAATGGACGGATCGAGGACCTCCGGGAGGCAGCGGCCGTGCTCGAAGGCCATCGGATCGCCGAGACGGTGACGGGGCTCGTCGTCCCTGGCTCCGGGCTCGTCAAGGACCAGGCGGAGGCCGAAGGTCTCCACGAGGTCTTCCTCGCGGCCGGCCTCGAGTGGCGCGAACCGGGGTGTTCGATGTGCCTCGGCATGAACCCCGACCAGCTCGACCCCGGAGAACGATGCGCCTCGACGTCGAATCGCAACTTCGAGGGCCGCCAGGGACGTGGCGGACGCACCCACCTCATGTCGCCGGCCATGGCCGCTGCAGCTGCGATCGCAGGCCACATCGTCGACGTACGGAAGGCTCCCTGATGCGCCCCTTCACCACGCTCACCGGCACCGCCGCACCGCTTCCTCGCGCCAACATCGACACCGACCAGATCATCCCCAAGCAATTCCTCAAGCGCGTCGAGCGCTCGGGGTTCGGAGAGTTCCTCTTCCATGACTGGGCACGCGACGCCGAGGGGGAGCTGGATCCGGGCTTCGTCCTCAACGACCCTGCGTACAAGAACGCGACCGTCCTCGTGACCGGTCCGAACTTCGGCTCTGGTAGCTCCCGCGAGCACGCGCCGTGGTCGCTGGAGGATTGGGGATTCAGAGCGATCATCGCTCCGTCGTTCGCCGACATCTTCGCAAGCAACTGCACCAAGATCGGCCTGCTGCCGGTCGTCCTTACCAATGGCGATGTTGAAGCCCTGATCGAGATCGCTCGTGATCCGCGGGCTCAGGTGACGATCGACCTGCCTGCCCAGACGGTCACGGCGCCCGGCTTCTCCGCGTCGTTCGACATCGATCCGTTCACGAAGCACTGCCTCGTCAACGGACTCGATCACATCGCCCTGACCCTGCGCCACGAGGCGGACATCGACAGCTTCGAGGCGGACCGCGAGACCTACAAACCCGTCACCGTCTGATCCGGCCGACCGATCAGGCCGACGGCCGTTCGGCTCATCGTGGCGATGTCAGGGTGGTCGCGTACCATGGAGAGGCGGGACCACGGGGGCACGATGTACACGAGAGCTGAGCAGGCGAGGGCGATCCTCGAGCGCCGGGTCCGCAAGATCGCGTCCGAGATGCTCGGACGCCAGGCAACCACCGGAAGCGACTTCGCTGCCGCGCTCACCCTCGAGCGCATCGACCTGATCGCAGAGATCCCCGACCATGATGCCCTGATGCGTCTCGGTCGGAACGTCCCAGGGCCGCGAAACGACCTGTACGTGCTCGACAGGCCCGATGGGTACACCGTCTACCACCAGCACAGCGGCGAACCGTATGAGGTGTTCTCAGCATGCACATTCGACGAGGCGCGCAATCATGCGATCGACAGCCTCATGATGCTCAACGGTGTCCCGTACCGGATCGCCTGACCTCGGACCGGGTCATGGAGAAGGGACCCCGAAGTGGACGGTGTCGCCGACTCGAACCTCGATGGGGTCAGGTGAATGGTCGGCAGAGACGATGAAGCCCCTTCGACCATCGTCGAGTTCACCAAGGGGACCAGCAATCTCCGCAAGCGGTGCCACATGGTCGAGACCCAACATGAAACTCGTGAACTCGACGCATGGGGCTGCGACCCTGGGCCGTTCGAGTGCGAGTGCCGTACCGTCGGCCGTGACGATGACGACGCCATCCCCAAGGCCGGACAGGTCGAACGCCGGTCCGTCGATGATGAAGTTCTCGCCGGCGATCCCGATCGGAGCGGTGTCGAAGCGGCGAGCCATCTCGTCGTAGTGGCCGGTGAACCCGATCGAGAGCTGGCGGCGGCCGCCACCGCGCCGTGACGGATGGGCCCTGTGGTGGGCATCGACGACCCAATGGTCGCCGCTCCAGCCCATCATGCCCCAGGCGTCCACGGCCGCACGGTCGACGACGAGAATCCCCTCTGGCTTGTACCCCTCACCCCGGCGCTTGATCGCCACCTTCTGGACCTGGAGGCGCACGATCCTCCCGATCTCGTCACCCGGCTTCAGCATCCGTGCCCTCCACGATCCGGTTGAGCAGGTCCGGTCGGTCGGTGACGATACCGTCGACGCCCATGTCGAGGAACCGCCGCATGTCGTGCGGATCGTTGACGGTCCAGAGGTGGAGCTGGGCGCCAGAGTCGTGGACCGCATCGACGAGCTTGGCGTCGATGCTGGCTCCTCGAACGCGGCAGGGCAGTTGGTACGCTGCGGCGTTTCGCCGCACCGCACGGCCCAGCCTCGATGCGGCGTACATCGCCATGGCCTCCTGTGGGCCCGCAGAGGTGGCGACGCGTCCCCTGGTGATCCGCCGGAACCGTGAGAGGCGCCTGTCGGAGAACGAGCCGATGAGGACCGAATCGTGGCGGGCGCAGCGGGCGATGACCTCGGCGACCTGCCATTCGCAGCGTTTCGCCTTGAGGTCGATGTTGAACCGCACATCCGGGTACCGGTCGAACGTGTCGTCGAGGCGAGAGATCGTGATACCCATCCCGCGCAGCGGATACGACGCCCCGTCCGGGGAGAAGTGGTACGCAGCGTCGAGATGTGCGAGGTCCTCCCACATCCAGTCGGCGACCGCACCGAACCCGTTCGTCGTGCGATCGAGCGTGGCGTCGTGGAAGACGATGACGACCCCGTCCCTGGTCACCTGCACGTCGGTCTCGATGTACACGTAGCCGAGGTCGTTCACGACGGCATCGAACCCGTGCCAGGTGTTCTCCGGCCACAGCTCCCTGCTGCCACGATGGGCGAACCGGAGCGGATGCTCTGCGTCGAGGAACGATGATGTCGCCACGGCGACAATCTAGGAGTGCACCGCGAGGAGGTTGTCGAGACATGGCCCAACCGATTCTCGCGGGCGGATCATCTCCCCCTGGTCGACCGCGCGCGATCCGGCTGGTCCCTCAGGTATCGGCGGTCTCGCTTCCGGATGAAGAGCGAGCTGACCGATATGCAGATGCCGAAGACCAGCACCCACGGTCCGAAGGAGTTGCCGGCAACGATCATGCCGAAACCGGAGAATGCAGCCAGCCATCCGAGGACCAACACCGGCGTCGCCCCGAAGTTCGGTCGTCCAGTCCTGGCAAGGGTGTACTCGTCGTCCGGGGAGATCCGTGCGTCGATCTCGGCCCTTCTCTCCCGACCCTCCGCCGGTCCCAACTCCCCTGCCGCCATCGATCGATGCAGACGATCCAGGTCCTCCCTCTGCTGTTGATCGAACCGGCCGCGCCTGCCCTGCCAGTGTCGGTTGATCCCCCAAACGTAGGCGCCCTGCATCACGGTGACTGCCCAGAGGAGCATGGCAACCGATGGTCTCCAGAAGAGGGCGATCACGCCCGCGATCGCACACCCGACGGCCACCACCAGATTCGGGGTTGACCCCGGTGGAGGCTTCCACCGAGACGCCGGTGTCGACTCCCGGGCGTCGGTCACGGACTCACGGCGATCGGGCAACTCGACATGACCTGCTCTCCGGCTCTGGCGACCCCGACATCCAGTCCGTGGCACACCCGTGACCGGGATGACGGTTCATCTCCCGTCCCAGACTATGTCCCGATGTCCGGGTTCGCAAGAAGTCGAACCGCCGAGCCAACCCCGACCGCCATCCGACGCAGGGTCGTGACAGGGCGGGTGGTTTCGCGACACCAAGGAATCGCTCGTGAGCCTCGACCGGGAAGACACCGGAGGACGCGGGCGGATCTCAGGCGACGACGACACCGGCCTTGACGACACGTGCGACGATCGCGGCGTCGGGCCTGTACGCGAGGTGGATGTGGGACGGTGCGTCGATGATCACGAGATCGCCGATGGCACCGGGGGCGATCATGCCGCGATCGTCGCGTCCCAGAGCGAGCGCACCTCCCCTCGTCGCCGCCCATACCGCCTCGCCCGGTGTGAGCCCACCCTGAACGACAGCGAGGGCGACCATGAAGGGCATCGTTTCGACGTAGGCCGTACCGGGGTTGCAGTCTGTGGCGATTGCGACGCGTACCCCCGAATCCCAGACGCGTCGAGCGTCGGGCGGCGGGGTCCTCATCGAGAAGGAGACGCCGGGGAGCAGAACGGCGACCGTCCCCGCCTCCGCAAGCCGTTCGAGGTCATCGTCGGTCGCGAAGTCGAGGTGGTCGGCCGACACGGCGTTCACCTCGGCGGCGAGCGCCGTCGCACCGGTCCGTGCGGTCTGATCAGCGTGGATGCGGAACCCGAGGCCCGCCCGATGCGCCGCTTCACAGACGCGCCTCGCCTCCTCCACGGAGAACGCAGCGGCGTCGCAGAACACATCGACGAAGGACACGTCCCCCTTCACGGCCTCGAGCATCGGACCCGTCACGAGATCGAGATATCCGTCGCGATCACCGCGGTACTCGGGGGCCACCACGTGCGCGCCGAGGAACGTGGACACGACATCGCACGGAAGGGCCATGTCGATCGCCTTCGCAGCCTCGATCAGGGCGACCTCCGAGTCGATGGTCAGGCCGTAGCCCGACTTCACCTCGATCGTCGTCGACCCGGATCCGAGCATCCTCCGGAACCGGCCCATCGCCTGGTCCATCAGGTCGACGACGGTCGCGTTCCTCGTTGCGTCAACGGTTGAGAAGATGCCTCCGCCCGAGGCGAGGATCTCCTCGTACGTCGCGCCGGCGAGGCGCCGAGAGAACTCGTCCGCGCGGTCCCCGGCGAACACGGTGTGCGTGTGGGCGTCGACGAACCCCGGCACCACGCACCGACCACCGGCATCGACGGTCGTGTGAACGCCGTAGTGATCCGGCAAGCCTGACGATGGCCCCACCCAATCGACGACTCCATCGACGATGGCGACCGCGGCGTCACCGATCATGCTGAACGCGCCACCACCGTCCGGGTCGTTCACCACGAGCTCGGCGATGTTCGTGACGACGAGGGACCCGCCATCGGCTGTCCCTGTCGAACGGATCACGGCGCCGCGCCAGGGGCGACGTGCGTCTCCGCCATGGGAATCCTCACCCCTCGTTCCCGTGCGACGTCGAGCGCACGTTCATATCCAGCGTCAGCGTGCCTGATCACGCCCATACCGGGATCGTTGAGCAGCACGCGCTCGAGCCTGGCGGCAGCATCGTTGGTACCGTCGGCAACGACCTGCGCACCGGCGTGGATCGACTTGCCGATGCCGACTCCTCCCCCGTGGTGGACGGCGACCCATGCCGCTCCGGATGCCGTGTTGATCAACGCGTTGAGGATCGGCCAGTCGG
>CAZYGP010000072.1:0-9513 GCA_964647265.1 uncultured Acidimicrobiaceae bacterium
GTAGCCTCGTCGAATCGTTCCCTCGTCAATGCCTGTTCCTCGTCCTGATCCTGATCGGGGTGCCTGTGAAGTCGTAGGTGTCGCGTAGCCGGTTCTCGATGAAGCGAATGTAGTCAGGACCGAGCTCCCCGCCACGGACGAACAGCACGAAGGTCGGTGGCTCCGTCTCCGCCTGCACGGCATACAGGATCTTCGGGCGACGTCCCTTCCTCACGGGTGGTGGGTGCGCCTCCTGCAGTTCACGGATCAGCCTGTTGACCTCGGGAGCGGGGACGTGGAAACGTCGGTGCTCGAGCACGGCACGGATGTACTTCGGCAGCCGGTGGCTTCGCGCACCGGTCAGTGCCGACATTCGGATGACAGGGGCCCATGATACGAATGCGAGCCGATCCGCCACCGAGTCCTCCGTGTTCAGCCTCTGCTCCTCGTCGAGGTCGTCCCACTTGTTGAGCACGAGGATGAGGCCGGCACCTGCGGACGCGATCTCCTCGGCGAGCCGCTGCTCCTGGTGTGTCGCTCCCTGCTGGCCGTCGATGACGAAGAGCACCACGTCAGCCTGCCGCACCACGCCGTGGGCCCTTTGGACGGCGTAGAAGTCCGTGTCCTCACGGATCCTCGTGCGACGCTTGATACCCGCGGTGTCGATGACCTCGAAGGCCTCACCGTCGATGTCGACGACGAGGTTCACGGGATCCCTCGTGGTACCTGGGACCGGGGAGACGAGGACCCTCTCCTCCCCCGCCAGTCGATTGAGGAGCGTCGACTTCCCGACGTTCGGTCGACCGACGATTGCAAGGCTTGCGACCGCGTCGGGCGGAGCGTCTCCCTCGACGTCCTCCGGCAGTGCCGCGACAAGCTCGTCGAGGAAGTCCCCGGTGTTCCGTCCGTGGAGGGCGGACACCGGTATCGGGTTTCCGAGGCCGAGGGTCCACAGGTGCGTCAGGTCACTCTCGACCGAGGGTGAGTCCGCCTTGTTCGCGACGAACAGCCAAGGAACACCGCTCTTCTGGAGCACCCTCGCAACTCCGAGGTCGTCATCGGTCACCTCGGTCGTGGCGTCGGCGACGAACACGACGAGGTCTGCGCCCGTCACTGCGATCTCAGCCTGTTCACGGATGTTCGCGGTGAGCTCCTCACCGGGGCGGGCCTCCCACCCACCGGTGTCGATGACCTGGAAGTCGCGTCCGGCCCACTCCGCCTCGAAGGTGCGCCGATCCCTTGTCACCCCCGCTTCCTCGTTGGTGACGGCGGCCCTGCTGCGGATGATGCGATTGACGAGCGTCGACTTGCCGACGTTCGGCCGTCCGAGGATGGCCACAATGGGGAGTCTGCTCATCGCGTACTTTCAGTGTCTGCATGCGGCGACACTTCGAAGGAAGGTCGTGGTGTCGGCAAGCCTACCGGTGGCGGTCCGTGACAGGTGATCGCGACCTAACCTCACGCCCATGGCGACGAAGGTCCTCCTGGCCGAACCCCGCGGGTTCTGCGCAGGCGTGGAGATGGCGATCAAGGCACTCACGTGGATGGTGAAGGTCTTCGAGGCGCCCGTGTACTGCTACCACGAGATCGTCCACAACGCAGCTGTGGTTGGTGCCTTCGAGCGCGCGGGTGTGGTCTTCGTCGATGACATCGATGACGTCCCGTTCGGTGCGCCGGTGATGTTGTCCGCCCATGGATCTGCACCCGACGTCGTATCGACGGCGTCGGACCGCGCGGCGGTGATGGTCGACGCGGTGTGCCCCCTCGTCACCAAGGTGCACCACGAGGTTCGCCGGATGGCAGCGCAGGGCTACGACATCATCTACGTCGGCCACGAGGGTCACGACGAGGCGATCGGTGCGATCGCCGAGGCCCCGCATGCCGCCCAGCTCGTCGACCCTCGAGTCGGCCTCGGGACGTTCCGCACCCGGGACGGGGACTCGAACGGAGTGGCGCTCCTCGCCCAGACAACCCTGGGCCTCTACGAATGGGAAGACGTGCTCGGCGATGCCAAGGAGACCTACCCGGGCCTGTGGACCGCTCGCAAGAGTGATCTCTGCTATGCGACGACGAACCGCCAGCTCGCAATCCAGGCGCTCGCGGAGAGGGCAGACGTGATCCTCGTCGTCGGCTCGGAGAACAGCTCGAACACGCAGGCCCTCGTACGCGTCGCGAAGAACGCGGGTGTGGCTGCGTACCGCGTCGACGGGCCGGGCGGCGTCGACCCGGCCTGGATGGAAGGCGCCGAGGTCGTGGGCGTCACTGCGGGGGCCTCCGCTCCCGATCAGAGGGTCCGCGACGTCATCGCTGCCGTCGCGCCGACAGAAGGCGTCGAGATCGTCAGGATCACGGAGGAGGACGAGTACTTCCCGCTGCCGCCACAGCTCCGCCGTTTCATGGCTGTTCTCCAGGCGCTCGTGGAGGGTGGATTCGCGTGCTCCACTCCCGGCGTCGAAGGACCCGTCGAGAACGATCGAGAGTTCTCCGCAACCGAGGCCCTAAGCCTCCTGGGTGTGTGACGGCCCGTCGGACGGGCCGTCCGTGGTTCCGGGCTCCTCTACGAGGGCGAGGATCATCTCCACGACCTCGGAGATGGTGCGGTCGCTCGTATCGATGCCGGCTGCGTCGTGTGCCTGGCGCATCGGGGATGCCTGTCTCGTGGAGTCCGCCGTGTCGCGCGCTGCCAGAGCGGCCGCGACCTCGTCGATGGCTGCGCCTTCCGTCTCCGAATCGAGGGATCTCCGGTGCGCCCTTATCTCCGGTCGAGCGGTCAGGAACACCTTGACCTCTGCGTCAGGGAAGACGACGGTCCCGATGTCCCTCCCTTCGACGACGGCATCTCCCCCGTGGTCATCGACCCAGGCACGTTGGATACCCACGACGTGCTCGCGCACGCCGGGGTGCGCCGAGACCTCGCTCACCGCCCGTGTGACCTCGTCGCTGCGGATCGCGGAGTCGACGGGTACGCCGTCGAGGAGGATGGAACCCTCCCTGTATCCGATCGCGTGACGTGAGATCTCCTCGACGAGCGCGTTCGCGTCGTTGAGGTGGACGCCACTACGTAGTGCGATGAGTGTCGCTGCGCGGTAGGTCGCGCCTGTGTCGAGGTAGGCGATCCCGAGTTTGCGGGCAACGGCCCTCGATACGGTGCTCTTGCCCACACCGCCCGGCCCATCGATCGCTATGACCACAGATGCTCCAGAGTCTCGTAGAAGCCCGGCCACGATACCGAGGCGACCTGGGCGTTGCGCACGATGACCGGGGTATCGATCCTCGTCGCCGCAACAGCAGCCGCCATCGCTATGCGATGGTCGTTGTTCGTCTCCACGGTCCCCGCCTCGAGGAACCCCGTTCCGATGACGTCGAAGCCGTCGGGGTATTCGGCGATACCGCCAGCGAGGGCGAGGATCATCTCGACGACCGATGAGATGCGGTCGCTCTCCTTTGCGCGAAGCTCTCCGGCACCTCGTACGGTCGTGATGCCATCCGCGTACGCAGCGACAACGGCGACGAGGGGCAGCTCATCGAGCGCTGCAGCGACGAGGTCGCCGTCGATCGACACGCCGTGGAGGTTGCCTGATGAAACCGTCACGTCCCCCACAGGATCGCCGCCGGTCGCCCCGGTCACGACGGCATCGACACGGGCTCCCATTCGCTCGAGGATCTCGAGAAAGCCGAGCCTGCCCGGATTGAGCGAGACGGTGGGAGTCGTAACGGATGACGAAGGGTGGATCGCGGCGCATGCCCACAGGTACGCAGCGGATGAAGGATCTCCCGGGATCTCGTACCGTGCCGGCGGGATGGACCCCGGCGAGATGGAGAACGCGGTCTCGGTCTTCCACTCTCCGAGCCCGATCGCGTTGAGCCAACGCTCGGTGTGGTCCCTGAAGCCGCCCGGCGAGTCGATCATCGAAGGGCGGTCCGCTGCGAGGGCGGCAAGCTCGAAGGCGCTGCGAACCTGTGCGGAGGCGATGGGAATCGTCACGGATGCTCCGCGGACCGTACCCGGCTCGTTGATTCGCAGCGGCGGACGCCCCTCGGGGGACACCTCGAGCCTGGCCCCCAGGGCGCTGAGCGGCGGGACGAGCCGCTTCATCGGTCTCGCCATGAGCGACGCGTCCCCGACGAGCGTGGCGGTGAGGCCCGATGTGGACAGGATCCCCGCGAGCAGCCGCATCGTCGTACCCGAATTGCCGCAGTCGATCGGATCGGCGGGCCCGATCCAACCACGAACTCCCGGCGAGCGGACCTTGTCGCCCTCGATGTCGACGCCGAGGGACCGCAGGGCCGAGGCGGTCGACCTGACGTCGTGACCGGTACCCAATCCGGTGATCAGGCTGTCCCCTTCCGCCATGGCGGAGAAGACGAGGGCCCTGTGCGAGAGGGACTTGTCCCCCGGAACGGAGACCGTCGCGGTGAACGAACCGCCGTGGCCAGTGAGCGAGAGGTCAATCATGGATCTCTGCATCCTTGGCGTATCGGTAGAGGGACCTGATCTCGGCATCGGTCAGCCCCCGATAGCCGCCTGGTGCTATCGACCGATCGGCGATGGGGCCGATCGCGGTGCGGACGAGCCGTTCGATCGGAAGGTCGATGACGTCGAACATCCTGCGGATCTCACGCTTCCTTCCCTCGGTGAGCACGAGCTCCACGATCGTACGATCAGCCGAGGAGGTAACGACGCGTGCGGACGCTGCGCGCGCAGGACCGTCGTCGAGGTCGACTCCCGCCGTCAAGGGAACGAGCGCGGAGTCGGCGAGCCTCCTCGGGACGAGAACCTGATAGGTCTTCGGCACTTGGTACCGCGGATGGGTGACGACGAGCGCGAGATCTCCGTCGTTCGTCATGAGCATGAGCCCTTCCGAGTGCAGGTCGAGCCTTCCCACGGGCCTGGTGACAGGGTCCGCGGGGACGAGTGACCTGACGGTGGGCCGTCCCTGTGGGTCATCCATCGTGGTCACGATGCCTGCCGGCTTGTAGACGAGCCAGGTCGTCAGGTCCGGGGACAGGGGCAGCTTGATGCCGTCGATGCGGACTTCGGCCGTTGTGGCGTCGACCCGGTCCCCCATCGACGCCGGGGCGCCGTCAACCGTGACCCTGCCCTGGGCGATCAGTACATCAGCCTTGCGGCGCGACGCGAAGCCTGTGCGCGCGATCAGCTTGTTCAGTCGTTCGATGATGTCTCCGGGCGAAACGGGATCTCCAGAGTCTCCATGATCTGGGCTGGTGGGACATGGTCCGCGAGTGGAGGCAGGTCAGCCAGCGACGCGATCCCCATCTTCTCGAGGAACAGGGAGGTCGTCCCGTAGAGGACTGCTTGGCCCATGCCGGGTGACCGACCGACCTCGGTCACCAGGTCCCGGCGTTCGAGCGTCCTGATTGCGTGCTCGGAGTCGACACCGCGAATCTCGGTGACCTGGCCGCGGGAGACGGGTTGTCGATAGGCGACGACGGCGAGGGTCTCGACGGCAGCTTTGGACAGCTTCCGTGAGCGATCGGTCGACGCGTAGCGCTCCAGGTACGGATGGAGCTCAGGGTCCGTTGCGAGCCTCCACCCGCCTGCCACGTTGTGGAGTTGGACTCCGTGTTCGGAACTCCAATGGCGTGCGATCTCATCGATGGCGTTCGAGACCTCGGCCAGGGGCCGCTCGGTGACCTCAGCGAGTTCCTCGGTCGAAATCGGGGATTCGCAAACGAACAGGACCGCCTCGATGGTTCGTCGTAGGTCCCTCACGACGTGTCTCCGGCCACGAGCTCGGCGAACCGCTGGTCGGCGGCATCGGCGTCGTAGCGAATCTCGATCGCATGCTCAGGCGTCGGTTGGGAGACGCGAAGGATGCCCCAGCGTGCGAGCTCGAGGAGCGCAAGGAAGTAGGCAACGACCTCGACGTTGCGTGAACAGTGCTCGACGACGTCGTCGAAGCTCGACGTTGCCACCGACGCCATGCGGCCCTGGAGGTCGACGATTGCGTCGTGGACGGATGGGAGGTCCAGGTCGAGGTGGTCGAGGTCAGGTTCGTACACAGGAGCCATGAGCGCTCGCTGCGCAACTGCCGCAAATGTCATCGGGTCGACGGGGATGACGACCTCCGGCATGCGAGGAACGACCTCTTCGGGTAATCCTGCGGTGCGGACGACGCGTCGATCGATGATCTCCATCCGGTGGGACAGGACGGCGGCGACGTCTTTGAACGTCAGGCACGCAAGAAGGCGCGAAAGGAGGAGATCACGCTCCTCAGCGAGCGCGAGCTCGTCGTCGAGGTCGATGGGTCCGTCGTCCGGGAGCAGATGCCTCGCCTTCATCTGGATGAGGGTCGATGCGATCAGGAGGAACTCGCTGGTGACCTCGAGGTCGAGCTCCGCCATCTCCTCGAGGAACGCCATGTACTCACCGACGATGTCCACGAGGCTCAACTCGGTGATGACGAGCTGGTGGGACGTGATGAGCTGGAGCAGGAGGTCCAGCGGGCCTTCGAACACATGGGTGCGGACTGCGAACGTCATCGGATGCACATGCTATTGGGTGGGTGGCGGCTTTCCCCGGTTTGTCACGAATCATCGGCTGATGCGAGTGCCCTCCATGCGACGGGGTCGATTCCGGGCGGGACCGGTCCGGGATGGTCGCGTGCGAATGCGACTGCGAACTCGGTCGCGCCGGCTCGCTCGAGCATCTCGGCACCGATCGCGCCGTGGGCGAGGTACGTCCGCCACCGCCCTCTGACGGTGAATGGTGTGAGCGACCACAGCGTCGCCGCAGAGCGCCCAAAGGGTCCGAGGTGCGCAACGGACTTGCCAATGTCGTGCATGAGGGCCGCCTCGAGCACGTCTGCGCTGCGATGGGTCGTCTGCAACGCGACGTCGAACGCGTGGCGCTGGTCCTGATGGGGTTGTGCGTTGAACAGGCGATGGAGGTCAGGGTTGAGGATCGTCGCTACGATCGCCTGCTCTTTCGGTGTCAGCGGCCTGGCACGCAGGTAGCCGAAGAACCTTCGTATGAGGTGGGCCGCGTAGCCGGGCCGTGCCACGGCGTCAGATGGCGGATTTGCAGTCGACGCACAGGATCGACATCGGGCGAAACTCCAGGCGGTCGGCTCCGATGTCCTTGCCGCAGCGTTCGCAGATGCCGTAGGTGCCCCTCGCGATCTTGGCGAGGGCGGCGTTCACGTCGTCGAGCTGGTTCTTGAGGTTGTCGATGATGCCCATCGTCTCCGTGCGCTCGGCTGTTGCCGCTCCGGCGTCGGCGAACGCGTCACCGAAGTCCATTTCCCCGGTGAGGTCCCCAGACTCGTCAGCCCCGAGCTCGGACAGCTGGTGGACGAGGCGCGCCCGCTCCGACTGCAGAGTTGCCTCGGCATGTGCGTGATCAACGGTGGTCATGGGTTCCCTCCAGGCGCGGGGACGGCTGATCTGGCCAGTGCCTGTTCACGGAACGATAGCGCCCGGCGTTGGGTTTCCTCGCCATCATCCTCGTGGATGACTGGTGATGACGATCTCCCTGAGGTGTTCCGGGCTGACCCTGGTGTACACCTGGGTCGTGGTGAGGCTGGCGTGGCCGAGCAGCTCCTGGACGGTCCGTAGATCCGCGCCTCCCTCGACCATGTGCGTTGCGGCGGAGTGCCTGAGCACGTGTGGGGACAGCCGCTCGGATCCGATGCCCGCTTCGAGGCCGTGGTGTTTCACCAGCCTCCATACTGCCTGGCGTGACATCCGGTTCCCCCGAGTCGAGAGGAACAGGGCACCTGGGTCGGCGCCCGGGCGACGGAGCGCAAGGCGATCGGCGAGCCACAGCTCGAGTGCTTCGTGTGCGAACGACCCGATCGGGACGATCCGTTGGCGCGAGCCCTTTCCGGTCACGATCGCCGTTCGTGTCTCCGAATCGACGTCATGGAGGTCGAGGTCGACGAGCTCGCTCACGCGACAACCGGTGGCATAGAGGAACTCGATGATCGCCGTGTCCCGCCGTCCCTCCGGCGTGTCACGTCCCGGTGCGCCGATGATGGCCTCCACCTCATCCACCGTGAGTGCCTTCGGGAGGCTCGAGGGACGGCGCGGGCTCGCAATGGCCGCCGTCGGATCGACCGTTGCGAGGCCCTCGATCACGAGGAATCGGTGATACGCCCGAATGGAGGCGAACTTCCGTGCGATCGAAGTGGGCGCGAGGTCACGGCCGCGCAGCGAATCGAGATGGGCTCTCACGGTGTCATCACTCACACCACCCCGTGCGTCGATCGTGGCCTTGTACTGCTCGAGGTCCCTTCGATACGCGGCAACGGTGTTCCTCGACAGTCCTCGCTCGGCGCGCGCCGACACGAGGAACTCGGTCCCGTGCTCGGGAAGCTCACGGGATCCATGCGCCTGCCCGTGAGGGGAGTCCCCTTGCTCAGGCTGATCCACGGTCCGCTGCGGCCAGGAGTATCCCAACGGCCGTCTTCGCGTCGCTGATGGTTCCCTCCCTGACATGGCGCACCGCCTCGGAGAGCGGCATTCTCACGATTCGTGCGAAACGCTCCTCGTGGCCCACGGGCGAGGGCTCCCCGTCGGTGAGGTCGTCGGCGAGGTAGATGGCGATTCGCTCGTCCGTGAAACCGATGGTCGTCCAGATCTCCGTCAGCCAGGTCAACGAGCCTGCTCGCAGGCCCGTCTCCTCGGCGAGCTCACGCAGCGCTGATTCCTCCTTGGTGTGCGCAGGGTCGTCGAGCTTTCCGGCGGGAATCTCGAGCACGCTCATGTCCGCTGCCGCTCGGTACTGCTCGATCAGCACCACATCGTCACCGATGCACGGCACGATCGCCACGGCACCCGGGTGTGTGATCACGATTCGTTCGACGGTCTCGCCGGAGGGTGTGAGGATGTCGCGGATCTGGAGTTCCAGGAAGGCGATGTCGAACACCGTGCGCGACCCAACGGTGCGAAACGACGGAACCCCGCTCACCGGGATACGTGCTCGGTGGCCACCACAGCACTTCTCCGATTCACCGCGTCACGTTGTGCCTTCGCGGCGGCGATCAACCCGACGAACAACGGGTGTGGCTGGTCAGGACGCGAGATCAACTCCGGATGCGCCTGGGTTGCGATGAAGTACGGATGACCTTCGAGCTCGATGAACTCGACGAGACGGTCGTCAGGGCTCATCCCCGAGAGGCTGAGACCCGCGTCCACGAGCTGGTTGCGGTACCTGTTGTTCACTTCCCAGCGGTGCCGATGCCGCTCGTAGACGACTTCCGCTCCGTAGAGCGACCGGGCGAGGGATCCGTCCTCGAGCCTTGCGGGATAGAGCCCGAGCCGCATGGTGCCTCCCTTGTCCGAGACGTCCTTCTGGGACTCCATGAGGTCGATGACGGGATCGGGCGTCATCGGGTCGAACTCGGTCGAGTGAGCCTGGGGATGCCCGAGGACGTTGCGAGCGTACTCGATCACAGCGCATTGCAGGCCGAGACAGAGACCGAGGAAGGGCACGCCGCTCTCACGGGCATGCCGGATGGCCTGGATCTTGCCTTCGATGCCCCGGATCCCGAAACCACCGGGGACGAGGAT
>CAZYGP010000073.1:0-1942 GCA_964647265.1 uncultured Acidimicrobiaceae bacterium
TCCACGGCTCGAAGGTCGGCCGTGATGCCGTTCTCCTCGATCCGCGCCCTTGCGAACTCGATCGTGAGCGAGGTCCCGTAGACGGGTACGTTGCGTTCGCGCAGGAGATATGAGAGTGCGCCGATGTGGTCCTCATGCCCATGGGTCAGGATCACGCACGACAGGTTCGCCTTCTCATCGAGCACCGATGAGAAATCGGGGAGGACGAGGTCGACGCCGAGCATGTCCTCTTCGGGGAACATGAGGCCGCAATCGATCAGGGCCGAGGTACCGTCGATGTCGAGGGACGCGCAGTTCCTGCCGACCTCGCCGAGGCCTCCGAGGAACCCGATCCTGACCGTCATCGGGACCGGCGCTCAGTGATGAGCGACAGTGCCGCGCCTACGGCGTCGACCGTAGCCGGAAGTGCAGGCACGAGCGGGAGGCGCGGATCCCCCACCCCGTCCAAGTACGCGGTGAGGGCACCCTTGAGCGGCATGGGGCTCGGCTCCGCGAACAACGCAGTGTTGAGTGGGGTGAGGAGGGCGTGTAACTCCTCGGCGGTCTCCCAATCTCCCTCGACGACGGCATCGACCATCTCGGCGACTTCGCGACCCGCGAGGTGGGAAATGACGGAGACGACTCCAACACCGCCTGCGGCGACGATGTCCTTGGTGTGTGCATCGCTGCCCGAGTAGACGGCGAAGCCCTCCGGGAGCGCAGCGATCGCCCTTCGTGACCACTCGATGTCGTCGACGGCGTCCTTGACCGCCACGATCCTCGGGTGCCCCGCCAGGTCGATGAGCGTGTCGATCTCGATCCGGGTCGCGGTGCGGCCAGGGATGTTGTACAGCATCATCGGAAGGTCTGTCGCATCTGCGATTGCCGCCATGTGGGCGACGATGCCTCGTTGGGGCGGCTTCGAGTAATATGGGGTGACTGCCATGATCGCGTCGGCTCCACCGTGCGCTGCTGCCTCGGCGAGCGCGATCGACTCCCGAGTGTTGTAGGTCCCGGCCCCCGCGATGACGCGCATCGAACCCTTGGCGGCATCGACCGCCGCCTTGAACAGGGCGATCTTCTCCGGCTTCGAGAGGGTTGGCGCCTCACCCGTGGTTCCCGCCACGACGATGCCATCGGAACCGTTGTCCCTCAGATGGCGAACGAGGCGCCAGAACGCCGCGTAATCGACGGAACCGTCGGACGCGAAGGGAGTGACTATCGCAGTCACGACTCGGCCGAAGGGTGCGTCTGGACGATGCTCCATACGCGCAAGTTACCATGGGCGCCCTCGTTACCCTTGGCACCATGGAGGACACGAGTCCGCATATCAGGGACGTGACGGTCGCAGACTTCCAGAAGGAAGTGCTGCTCAGATCCCGCGAAGTCCCGGTGCTCGTCGACTTCTGGGCTTCATGGTGCGGTCCGTGCAAGGCGCTGTCCCCGCTCCTCGAGCGGATGACGACAGCTGCCGGTGGCGCATTCGAGCTCGCCAAGGTCGACGTGGATGCGAACCCTGATCTCTCAGCGCAGTTCCTCATCCAATCGATCCCGACCGTCGTTGCTATCCGCAACGGCAAGGAGGTCGGCCGGTTCACCGGTGCACTGCCCGAGCCGTCCATCAACGCCTTCCTCGAATCGGTCCTCCCCACAGAACTCGACATCATGGTCGAGGAAGCCCGAACCGCCCTCGTTTCCGGGGACACGGCCGGAGCCGAGCACATCCTCCGTCAGGTGCTCGACGTGAAGCCCGACCACCAGGACGCAGGTGCGAGCCTCGCGGCGCTGCTGATCGACCACGGTGACATCGACGGGGCGATGATCGTGCTCGGAAAGCTGGTTCCGGACGCGGAAGTCGGACGGCTCCAGGCTGCCGCACGCCTCCGCAGAACGGCGGGGGACGACATCACCGAACCCGAAGCCGCCCCGATTCCGCCTCAGCTACAGGCGGCGCATGACCAGC
>CAZYGP010000073.1:1952-9297 GCA_964647265.1 uncultured Acidimicrobiaceae bacterium
TGCCGCACCGGCGAGTGACGACGCCCAGCTCGCACTCGCCACCGCGCTGGCCGCACGCTCAGAGTTCGAGCCGGCCCTCGACAGGCTGCTCGAGATCGTGCGTCGCAAGGGTGAGGGCAGGGATGCTGCCCGACAGGCAATGGTCGACATCTTCGGGGTTCTGGGCAACGACCATCCCCTCACAGGAACCTACCGGAAGCACCTCGCTGCGGCCCTGTACTGAGGCCGTTCCGGCTTCGCGCGCTTCAGAGGCCGAGGAGGGGTTCGAGACCGACAGCCACCGGCTCCTCCTGGGCGCCGATCGACCGGATGGCGAGCAACATTCCAGGCATGAATGATGCACGGTTCGTGGTGTCGTGGCTTATCGACAGCACCTCTCCCGCCCCGCCGAAGACGACGCGCTGGTGGGCGACGAGTCCGGGGAGGCGCACGGAGTGCACGTGGACACCCTCGACGACGGCGCCGAGTGCACCCTCTGCGATCTCCTCACCGTCGACGTTGCGCTGCTGTTCTGGCGACACCGCCGCGATCCTCATCGCGGTCGCGATGGCCGTTCCCGAGGGTGCCTCCGCCTTTCGGTCATGATGCATCTCGATGATCTCGGCGACGGGATAGTGCGGGGCGACGACCTCGGCGAGCTTCATCATGAGAACACCGCCGATGGAGAAGTTCGGGACGACGAGGCAATTCCCTGGACCCTTGCCCCAGAGGCGACCGAGCTCCTCGAGCCTGGCGGCGTCGAATCCGGAGGTGCCCACGACGACACTCGCACCGAACTGGCGCCACTGGTCGAGGTTGTCCATGACCACATCGGGCCGGGACCACTCGACGATGACGTCACAACCGTCGAGTGCCTCGTACTTCTGGGCAATGGACAGGCCGCCGATGCTTCCTGACGTGTACACGTCGAACAGGCCGATGAGCCGCATGTCAGGTTGGTCGAGGATCGTCGACGCCGCGAGCCCACCCATCTGACCGGAGGCTCCCGCAACGCCGACCTTCATAGCACGAACGCCTCCAGGTCGGAGGCCTCGAACGGCCCGACGGCACCGATGACATAGGGTGCGCCGTACGAGGCACGCACAACATCGATGATCTCGTCGCCGGTGACGGCGGAGATGCGTGCGACGGTCTCATCGACAGTCAGGTGTTCAGCGCCGGTCAGTTCGGTCCTGCCGATCCTGTTCATTCGGCTGTTGGCGTCCTCGAGGCTGATCGCGAGCGACCCGTTCACGTTGCCCTTGGCCCTTTCGAGTTCCTCGTCCGTGATCCCGTCCTCGAGCACGAGCGCAACCTGTTCGCGAATGATCTTGAGCACTTGCTCGGTCTGGGAAGGCGTCGTCCCGACATACACGGCGGATGCGCCCGTCTCCGCGAACGGGAGCCGGAACGAATGGATGGCGTACGCGAGTCCCCTCGTTTCTCGTATCTCGTGGAAGAGCCTGCTCGACATGCCACCGCCGAGGACGTGATCGGCGAGGGCCAGGGCGAATCGACGTTCATCGTTCCGCGAGATCGAGGGCGCCCCGAACACGATGTGCGCCTGCTCCGTGTCCTTCGTCTTCACACGGATCGTCGGGGCCATGATCGGTTCGATCAGCGGACGGTCGACCCTGATCCCCTGCCACGATCCGAAGTGGTCGCTGATCATATCGATGAGGTGGTCAGGCAGGTTGCCGGCAATCGCAACCACCGTCGAGGGTGGTGTGTACCTGCGACTCCAGTAGCCGTGGATCGTGTCCCTCGACATGCCGAGGATCGACTCGGTCGTTCCGAGGATCGGCGGTGCCAGGGGATGCGATGACCACAAGGCGTCGATGAACAGCTCATGGGCGACATCGGTCGGATCGTCCTCGTTCATGTTGATCTCTTCGAGGACGACATGGCGCTCAGAATCGATCTCGTCCTGGCGGAACGCCGGCTTGCGGAGCATCTCGGCGAGGATCTCGATACCGAGCGGAAGGTCCTCGTCGCGCATGCGCGTCCAGAAACACGTGTACTCCTTGGACGTGAAGGCGTTGTGGCGTGCCCCGATCCCGTCGAACGCGTCCGAGATCGCCTTTGCGGACCACGTCTCGGACCCCTTGAACAACAGGTGCTCGAGGAAGTGTGACGCGCCTGCCTCACTCGGGTCCTCATCCCTGCTGCCCGTGTCGACCCAGCACCCGATGGCGACGGACCTCACGGAGGGCATGTGGTGCGTGATGATTCGCAATCCATTGTCGAGTGTCGTCAGTTCGTGTTCCATTGAACGCGATGATAGGAACCCCTCGCTCCAGCGATGCCTCCGACGATCGATGGACGTCGTGCGGTCACGGATCGTCGAGGTTCGTCGGGGAGCGTCGCTGCTCCTTCGTCCTACCCCTTGCACGTTTGGATTCGAGCCTCCGCATGCGGGCGGCCCTCGACGGACGCGTGGCACGGCGCGGCCGCGGCGGCGGACGAGCGGCATCCTCGAGGACCGCATGCAGCCTTCGGAGCGCCTCCCGACGATTCGTGACCTGTGACCTCGAGCCGTCCTCGACGATGCGGATCGACCCACCGAGCCGCGACACGAGGCGTTCCCTCACGTCCGCTACGAACGCCGACGACGCTGCCACGTCGAACGTCAGCTCGACGCGGGTCGCCACCTTGTTCGCGTGCTGGCCACCCGGTCCACCCGACGGACCGAACCGCCATTGGAGTTCTGAATCGGGGATGTCGAAACGCATGGCATTCTTCCGGTACGACGGGACCCCACCATCGTACAATTCGTGGTTATGCGCGACCGTGACCAATCCGTCCTCAGTGAGATCCTTCCGCCGGAGGAGCGCGCGATCGAGGCAGTGGTCGCTAGGTACCAAAGGGTTGCGCCGGCTGTCACCCGCTTCGCCCGGTCGCTGTCGGGAAACGACGAGCTCCAGGTTCGACTCGGCACGCAGGCCGCGGCGACGCCCGACACGATCGTCATCGACCCCCGTGTGTTCCAGACGGCATATGCACGGTCCGCACCCGTCACACCGGCGGAGGTCGCGCTCACGTCCGCTCTCCACGAGGTGATCCACCTGCTCGCGACCGACCTCGACGAGGAACGACCGATACCCAAGGAGTGGCGTGCGTTCCTCCCCACCCGCGACCCCGACGAAGATGAAGAGGGAGCAATGGTGCCCGTCGGCCTCTTCGAGTTCGGCGAGATGGACGAGGACGTCGTTCGCGACGACATCACCGAGGACGACATCGCGTTCGACCACGTTCCCGAGCGCGCCGCCGAGCCGGTCCCCCTGCTCGGTGCGCTCAACGAGATCGGGGGCCCGGCCGCGGAGGCACTGTTCCTCTCGATCGAGGATGCACGCCAGGAGCGGGTGAACTTCGAGGCCTACCCCGGCGCCGGTTCGGTGCTGCGGGACCTCTACCGGACCTCCGTCGGGCATGCCATGGGAAGCGCCAGGCCGCTCGGTCAGTTCGCCCTCGCATGCTTCATGATCGTGGGCGGTCACGAGGAGCGGAACCTGATCCAACGGCGCGTCGAGCCACACGTCGCCCTCGCTCTCGACGACGCGATGGCCTTCCTCGAACCTGTGGTCGACGTCGAGGATCCATGGACCGTCGGAACGGTCGCATTGCAGTTGTTGTCGGTGGCGCGGATGCACAACCTGATGCAGGAGGGCGCTGCGTCGACGACGCCCCACGGCCGCAAGGCTGAGATGGAAGTGGATGGGTCGACGATCACGCAGTCCGTGGACGCCGTGCGAATGGTCACCCCGTCCCTCGCCGATCGCGATTCGTACGAGCAGACGAGGGCCGCTGCCCAGGCCGTGTCTGCCCAGGACGGACGAAAGGGGGCTGCAGACCAGGCAGGTGACCCGGCGACGGACCAGATCATGAAGGTGTCGAGCGCCCCGACCGTCTATCTCCCCTCGGGCCAGGGCGGAAAGCTCCTGGTGACCGGTGTGCCTGCCCGGTTCGCCGCGTTCGCTCCCGAGGGACGTGCGATGCTGACGCAGGCCGCGTCCGACTGGGGTGTCGCCCAGCATCGCGTGAGCGGCGAGCTGTATCCCCTGTTCCTCGCGAACCAACGACGGGGGCTGCGATCGGGCTTCGACGCGGGTGACCTGTCCCCCTACACGCCGCTCCTCCTCGGCGCAGGTGTGTACGACAGGATGTTCGAGAGGAGGGACCTCCCGTCGCGCCGGTCGTATGCCGTGAGCCTCCTCGTCGACGGCTCTGCCTCGATGCTCCAACCCCGCGAGTCGGCGGGCAGGAAGGCTCCGTGGGCGATGGCGGCAGCGCTCCTCGGGGCGTGGACCCTCGCAAGGCTCTCGGATGAGCTCCAGATCGACTTCGAGGTCGCGATCTTCAACCGGTCGTTCGCAACGTCCGTCGACGACTCCGAGGCGTCGTACCGGGAGCGGCGAAGCCGCGCAACGGCGGGTCTCCGACAGGCACAGGGCGGGAATGCCGAACGGCTCACGCGCACCGTCAACCACTACCTCATCAAGTCCTTCCCCCAACGGTGGAGGGCTGCCGAGGACGTGCTTGCGGGTCTCTTCTTCACCGCGGCCGTGCCAGCGGAGGCGGCCCGGCTGGCTCGCAACGATCCCGCCGCTGCTCCACCGGTCTCGATGTTCGACAAGGCGGCGAACGTGGATGAGTTCAACCTCGCCCACGCGGCGGAACGCCTCAGATCGCAGCGGGCAAACTACCGCATCCTCGTCGTGCTGGCCGACGGCATGACCCGTGGATCCGTCCAGGCCCTCGCCGAGACGGCGCACAGCATCGAACACGGCGGCACGACGGTGTTGGGTATCGGCATCGGGGACGACACCGTGCGCGCCGCGTACTCACGTGCCCAGGTGGTGTCCCAGCCCCTCGACCTCGCTGCGGCGATGGTCAACGGCGTGCGTTCGACGCTGTACCGCACGATCGCAGATTCCGGAGCTGACGCGTGGTGGGTCCACGCAGGTGAACAACGACTCGAAGAGCTGACGGCATAGGAGTGGAATCGTGACATCGACCGTGACCTTCACAGACCCGAGGGGAGAGGGACCCGACGTCGTCCTCCCCATCCCCGAGATCGACAAGGACCTTCCGGACAGGGTGAACCGCCTCGACCACATCCCGACCCCGGACCCCAACTACGTCGACCTCGGTATGCAGTACCGGCTCGCACGCCTCGAGGAGATCAGGGTCGCACACTTCTCGGACTCCCCCCTGCACCTCGCCCTGCGAGGCCACATGGGAACCGGCAAGGACCACGATCTCGAACAGTTCGCCGCAAAGCTCCGAACGCCGTACTACCGGATCCCACTGACGGGAGAGGTGCGTGACATCACGCTCATCGGCTCGGTCAAGCTCCACGGCGACGGGAAGGGAGGCACCGAGTCGCGGTGGCAGGACGGCGACATCACACGCGCCCTCCGAGGGCCTGCGATCGTCAACCTGTCCGAGTTGAACGCTGCGGGTGCCGAGACCCTCTTCGCCCTCCACGGCCTTCTCGACCGGCACCGCGCCCTCGAGCTCCCGACGGGCGAGATGGTGCGCCTGCGTGACGACGTTCGGATCTTCGGGACCCTCAACCCGACGGACCTGCGCGACTATGCGGGCACCCAGACGCTCAACAAGGCCTTTGCCGACCGATGGATCATCTGGGAGAAGAGCTTTCCGAACGAGGAAGACCTCACCACGATGCTCGCCCGCCGACATCCCGACATGGACGAGACGGTCCGATCGCTCCTGACGAAGCTGGCCGTCGAGATCAACACCTCCTTCACCGCTGGGGACACCAGGACCCGCGTCGAGACTCCGATGTCCCTGCGCACCGTCCTCGACCGATACCCGGCCGGCCTCCGCATGTACTCCACCTCGATCGACCCGATGCGATCGGCCTGGGAGGAGTTCGTGCTTCCCCATATCGACCCCTACGACCGCGACCACTATGAGACCGTGTGGTCGGCCGTCGTGCGAAAGGGTCCCGAGGTCTCACCTTTCTCGACCTGACACGCATGTCGGGAGTTCCCTGCCCTCGATGGCCGGAGCGCAAAACGTGTCACAGGGGCGGCATACGATCGAGGCATGCTCGACTACATCGATCAACAGCGAGTTGGCGAACCCGACTACGACCGTCCCTTTGGTGACCTGGCGGTCGATTCGGCTCCCATTGCGACCCGCCGGTGGCCCGATAGGGTTCATCCTGACCTCGACGACTTCGCGCCGAGCGTCGAGCTCTCAGCGTGGGTCTCGACGGTCGACCGGACGAAACTGTCGGGATCCGACCGGATCGCGTTGATCCGGGCGCACCAGCGGCTCATCAGCCACTACCAGGCACAGTTGTACCGCGACATGCACGCGATCAAGGATCTCTTCCACGACATGGAAGGCATCGAGGATCGCGTGGATGCCGCATTCGCCACCGAAGCCGAGGTACGGGTCGCGCTCACGTGGACGAGGCGACGAGCCGAGACCGAGCTCTCCCTCGCCATGGACCTCCACGAGCGACACCCTGGTGTGCTCGCAGCGCTCGACCGTGGAACGATCGACGTCGCAAGGGCCCGCACCATCATCCGGGGCACGGAGCATCTCGACGAGGACACGGCGAGCCGGATCGGCACAATGGTCCTCGAGGACGCCGAGCACCTCACGACGGGCGAGATCAACGCCCGCGTTCGCGCCCTCGCGGCGGCCGCCGACACGGAGGCAGCCTCCCTCCGCTTTGCCAACGCACTCGATCAGCGTCGTGTGGTTCTCGATCCCACGACCGCGGGAACGGCGAACGTCCTCGGCATGGACCTCTCGCCCGATGACGCCGCCGCGGCGACGCGGCGCATCAACCGCCTCGCCCGGCGGGCGAGGACCGAGGGCGACGACCGTACATCCGACCAGGTGAAAGCTGATGTATTCATCGACCTGCTCCTGGGACGGTCCGTTCGCACGAAGGACATGAGGAACGGCGCATCGAGCAACGGAGCGGCCGACCTCGAGATCCGCGTCGACCTCACGACCCTGATCGGACTCGACGACACAGGCGCCGAGCTCGCAGGCTACGGACCCATCATTGCCGAGATCGCACGTGACGTCGCAAGCCGCGACGGCGGGTGCTGGACGTACACCGTCATCGACCCGGTGACCGGCAGCAACACGGCGAGTGGGCCGATCAGGCGACGCCCCAACGCCGAGCAGCGGCGTTCCGTGCGATCCCGCCGGCCGACCTGCGTCTTCCCCGGCTGTCGCGCACCCGCTGTCGACTGCGACCTCGACCACACGCGCTCGTGGGCATCCGGCGGGGCGACCTCGGAGGCGAACCTCGCTCCTCTGTGTCGACACGACCATCGGATCAAGGGCGAGGCCGACTGGAGATACACGCGCGAAC
>CAZYGP010000074.1:0-5664 GCA_964647265.1 uncultured Acidimicrobiaceae bacterium
GACGATGACGACGCCGTAGAAGACGTGGAACGAGTTGCCGGGACGGACATTGTTCGAGTACAGGTAGACACCCGCACCCACCTGGACGAGCATGGTCGCGATCGCACCACCGCGAGCGATCGTGAATGCCCGTCCGGGCTCACGTCGCACAAGCGCAGCGATCAGGCCCCAGGCCCCCACGATTCCGCAGGTGACGACGGCGACGTAGAACCACCACTGGTGGAAGTCGAGCACGACGTTGAGGGGCACGGGATCACCTCCTGGGGCTTGGGCGCCGGCCGCTGTGCGTCCCGCTCCCTGCACGGTAGGTTATCCGCATGATCGAACTCCACCCCCACGGCATGGCCCATGGCGGCGAGGCTGTCGCCCGACGCGATGGAAAGGCCCACTTCGTCGCCGGCGCACTCCCCGGAGAGGTCATCGAGGCGACCGTGGTCGAGGACAAGGGATCGTGGGCACGTGCCGAACTCGTCCGCATCGTCGAACCCGTCGACGAGCGCCGGACCGCACCCTGTCCACATGCGGCGACCTGCGGCGGGTGCCAGTGGCAGTTCGTCGACGAGAGGGCCCAGCGCCGGTACAAGCACGAAACCGTGGTCTCACAACTGACGCACCTCGGGAAAGTCACGGACCCCCTCGTTCACGAGGTCGTCGCCCCCGGTCCTGAACTGGGATATCGCAACCGTATGGACTTCCATGTGGTCGACGGCTCTCCGGGACTCATGCAGGCCCGCTCGAACGATCCCGTCGCCCTCGACGTCTGCCTCCTGATCGAACCGATGCTTGCAGAGGTGTTCGACCGCCTCGGCGACCTCTCAGGTCTCGAGCGGCTCACGATCCGCGCCGGAACGAGGACGGGTGACCTCGTCGCCGTCATCGAGGGAACATTGCCCGCCTCCTCGGACCGATGGGGCACGTCGATCGCCCGCCGCACCTCCGAGGGGCCCCTGCCCATCGTCGGTGGCCTGACCTTCACGGAGATCGTGGACGGAACGCCCTTCGCCATTCCCGTGGATGGCTTCTTCCAGAACAACACACACGGGGCGGATGCGCTCGTGCACCTCGCGAGGAGTGCAGCGTCGATCGCTCCGGGTGAAACCCTCCTCGATGCCTACAGCGGGGTTGGACTCTTCGGTGCGACTGTCGGCAAGGTCGCCGACCTCGTGCTCGGGATCGACTCGTCCGACACGGCCATCGGCCTGGCCAGGCGGAACCTCTCTGCGGCCGGAGTGCCCCACCGATACATCACGGGCTCGATCACACGCGACATCGAACGTCTCGACGCCTACTGGGACGTCGCGATCGTCGACCCACCGAGGAAGGGACTCGGCCAGCGCGGGATCGAGGCCGTCACATCCGCCATGCCGCGGCGCGTCGTGTACGTCTCGTGTGATCCTGCGTCGCTCGCCAGGGATGCACGCATCCTCGCATCCGCCGGGTATTCGTTCGTCGAGGCGACACCGGTCGACATGTTCCCCCAGACATACCACATCGAGGTGGTGGCGACGTTCGACCGCGACGCCGTCGAAGTCGACAGGGAGAACGGCTGACCGCAGGTCGATTCGCGGAACGAGCGGGAGGACTGTCGCCCGACGCGCGGATCACATGTCGTCGAGCAGCTCGGTCCGTTTCGCCTCGTACTCCTCTGCGGAGATGAGGCCCTCATCCCGGAGCACTGCGAGCTTGCGGATCTGCTCTGCGTGATCACGTTCGACGGAGGGAGCGGGACCGGGCTCGGAACGTGATGGGCCTTCGTGTTTGCCCTCCCGCGCCTTGTACAAGGTGGTCTGGAAGGCATCAGGGTGGGGAATGTCCTTGAACCGGCTCTGACCCGTGGATCCTGCAGACTCGATGAGGAGGTCGCCCGCACCGACGATGCGCTCGATGATCGACTGGGAGAAGTTCACGTTGGTGATGCGGTCGAGGGGAATCTCGACACCGGCCTTTGCGATGAGTCCCGTACGGGTGATGAGCCTCTCGGATGTCAGGACATATCGAGTCGTGTACCAACTGACGAGCGGTTTGACGACGAAGATCACCGCGAACACCGCGAGGGCGGCGATCAGGATCCATTGCAGGACATCGAGGTTCGCCGCGACCAGGATCATCGCGATCGACAGGCCCACGAACCACAGGATCGGGATCATGAGGAGCTTCCAGTGTGGACGGAACGAGGTGATGATCACCTCGTCGTCGGTGAGTACGTCTTCGGGCCATGCCATTGCACCACGTTACCATTTCGGGGCGCGATCTCATGCTCTCCAGGCGTCGAATTCTTCGCCCAACTCCACCCCCCTCCCGAACGCGAGAAACCCCAAGGAAGCCGAAGCCCCCTTGGGGTTCCCGTCGGGCTGCCGACCTTGCGACCAGCAGCCACGGCGCTCCGTCACCGGAGCGAGTGCCAAGAGCCGAAGCTCTCAACGTTCTCCGTCCGATCCGACCAGCCGAAGCCGCTCGGCGGGGCTCTCACCCCTTCCACCCGAAGGTGTCTCCGTCTGGAGATGGCCCGTCTCCGGGCCCTCCGGCTCTCACCGGAGTGCCAGCTCTCGCTGGCCCGCCTCAGGTTGCCCCTCGGCGCTCTGCTTCCGGGTTGCCCCTTCCGCAGTTCTGACATATTGGCCCACTGCGCGCGGCTGGCGCAAGCCGAAACGCTCCTTGGTTTTCGCGTTCCACATCGGGTTTTCGCGAAACCCCGTTCGTGGGCGTATACCCTCCCATCATGGGTCGACGAACCACCGCCAGAGTGTTCCTCCTGGCGTGCACCGTGTTCATCAGTGCGTGTTCATCAGGCGATGGGCCGAACACCGCACCCAGTCCACCGTCCCCAACAGGCCTCGTGCTCAGGGCGTCCGGTATCGGTTCGTACGATGTGGGCATGCCAGCTGATCGGGTCATCGAGGGGATGTCGAGCGAGATCGGTGGTCCGGACGCGGACTCGACGGAGACCGGCAGCAGCGTCATCGTTCCGGACTGCGGTGTCGCATCGGTGCGGCTCGTGTCATGGGGGAACCTCGTGCTCTTCTTCTCCGGGGAGGAACCTGACTCTCCCTTCCTCACGTGGTCGTACGGCTTCGATCCCGTAACGGGCAACGCCGACGACCTCCGTCAGCTCGGCCTCGTGACCGATGTGGGCATCGGCCTCGGCAGTCCGCGTGCTGAGGTGGAACGTGCGTATCTCGGCAGGATCCTGATCCAGGACGACGATCTCGTCGACGTGTCGACGTTCACGATCGACGGGGACGAGGCGGAACACCTCACCGGAGGGTTCCCGACGACCGACCCCGACGACGCAGTCCAGTACCTCGAGAGGGCGCCGGCCTGCTCACCCTTCGGCTGAGCCCGCCACTCGTCATCCGAACGCGAAGAACCCCGAGGAAGCTCGACCGGAGTCTCGCCCTCTCGGGGTTCTGCCGAAGTGGACGATGTCCACTCCGATCCGGGACTCGTCGGTTTCCCGACTCCGCCCGGGGTGGCCCGTCGTCACCGTCGGACCGAGGTCCTCCGGCCCGTTTCGAGCCGCACCCACCGGCGTGAACCGATGAACGCTTTCCCGAGGGGCCAATGACCCTTTCGGGAGGGCAGGACCTCTCGATCCCACCCAACCACCTGATTGAGGCTGGGCTCCCCCGCCAGATGGTGGTGGTCCCACCGAAGCGGAACCGCGACCCGGGTCTCCCCGTGTCGATCGGCCCGGTTTCCCGGTGCCGCCGACCCGAAGGTCGTTGGCTCGCCGAACTCTCCGGGTTTGCACCCTTCGAGCGTGCGCAAAGGTAGGAGGCCCACCCGGGTTCGGCAACCCCAACGCCTTGTTCGTTTTCGCGTCCTTCGACGTGATTTCGCGGTCGATGGCGCGTTCACCCCGATCCTGGACGAGCGAGCCGCGGTCAGGTCGTTTTGTGTCACAGGGTCGAGGTACAGTCGCCCCATGACCCTCGACACCACCGAGACCCCGCTCGATCAGCCCCGGTTGACCTCCCTCTCGCCGTCGAGGGCAAGTGACTTCAAGACGTGTCCCCAGCTCTACAAGTTCAGATCCATCGACAGGATCCCGACGGTCCCGACGCCCCACCAGGCCCGAGGAACCACGGCACACCTCGCGCTCGAGCGCCTGTTCACCGAACCTGCGCCGTTGCGAACACCCGAGCGCCTGTATGACCTGTTCCGTGAGGCGTGGGCAGAGATCAAGCCCGAGGAGTACCCCGATCTCTTCGCGACGCTCGACGAGGAGCGTGCGTGGGGAATCGAGAGCCTCGAACTGCTCGCCGCCTACTTCGGCATCGAGGACCCGACATCGTTCGAGCCCGAGGAACTCGAGATGGACCTCACGGCCGACATCGGATCGGACATCGGATCCGACATCGCATCGGAAGGGGGATCGATCACCATCCGGGGCATCCTCGACCGCATGGAGCGCATCACCGAGCCGAACCCCGACGGGAGCGCACGTGAGCTGCTCGTGATCACCGACTACAAGACGGGGAAGGCGCCGCCAGAGCAATACGCCCACAAGGCCTTCTTCGCCCTCAAGATCTACGCATTGCTGATTCGGGTCACGCGCAACGTCACCCCGGACCGCGTCCGTCTGCTGTACCTCAACGGACCGACCGAGTACACGATGGACATCAACGATGCCCAGCTCGACGCCATGGAGCGCCAGCTGAATGCCCTCTGGAGAGCGATCCAGAAGGCCATCGACACCGACACGTGGCCAGCGCGGATCTCGGCGTTGTGCGATTGGTGCGACTTCAAGAACACGCTGTGTCCTGCCTGGAATCGTCCGGATGCTCCCGGCTACGCGCATTCCGATGAGTCCGAGGCTCCGCCCGTGCCGCTGTCCCGAGTCTCCGGTCCGACCAAGGGTGGCTGACACCCTCTTCGACGTCGGGGACCTGGACGGTGCCACGACCTCGTCCCCGTCGCCCGCCCCGAAGGAGTCCCGAATCGGCCCGCAGGCATGGGATCAGGCACTTCTTCCGTCGGGCAGCCCTCGAATCGTCGTCGGCGGACCCGGCACCGGCAAGACGGAGTTCCTTGTCAGGACGGTTGTCAGGGCGGCCCGCGACGGCCACGTGCGGCCGGAGCGGATCCTCGTCCTCGGCTTCTCGCGCCGCGGCGTCGACGACTTCCGCAGTCGACTCGTCGCCACGCTGGGAACGGCCGCCCACCGCGTCACCATGGCGACGTCCCACTCCCTGGCGATGCGCCTCGTCGAAGCGAACGCGACCCTCCTGGGCTGGGACGCTCCGCCACGGCTGCTGACGGGCCCTGAACAGGAGCGTCTCGTGAGGGAACTCATCGCCGAGACGGACCCCATGGCGTGGCCCGTCGCGTTCCGATCCCTCCTGACGTCCGAGGCGATGGCCGCCGAGGTCACGGACTTCATCCTCAGGTCGTTGGAGCAGATGGTCGATTCCGACGCGATCGCCCGGTCGGGGCGCGCCGATTGGCGTCCACTCCCGGGCTTCCTCGAGAGCTACGAGCATGCGTTGCGCACATCCGGGCGCATCGACTACGGGTTCCTCCTCGCCGAGGCGTTGAGGCTCGGAGCGATCGAACCCGACGCGCTCGCCTCGTTCGATGTCGTGGTCGCCGACGAAAACGCGCCCGTGGTCGGGCTTCATCATGCCCACGAGCATCCGCAGCAACACCGACTTGCCGGTGCCC
>CAZYGP010000074.1:5674-9295 GCA_964647265.1 uncultured Acidimicrobiaceae bacterium
CCTCGTTCGATGTCGTTTTCGCCTACGAGTACCAGGACACGGCGCCAATTCAGGCGGCACTCCTGATGGCATGTGCGAGGAACGCGGAGGAATTCGTGGTCGGCGCCGACCCGTATCAATCGATCTACTCGTTCCGAGGTGCGAACGTGGGGAACGTCTTCTCCTTCCCCGACGACGTCCGACGCGTGCTGGGTCGACCGGTCGAGCGCCTCATCCTCGACACCTCGTTCAGGGTACCCTCCGAGATCCTCGGTGCCGCTGTGTCCGTGACGGCACGTGAACTCCCCGGTGGAGCGGGAAGGGTTGCAAGCACCCGCAACGGTGGGACGGTCGCGTGCCACACGTTCGGCACCGTCGGCGACGAAGCCGAGTGGATCGCATCCGACATAGAGCGGATCCACCTCGTCGATCGAATACCCCTCGAACGGATCTCCGTGTTCGTGCGCACCCACGGGCCGTTCGTCGACGACCTGGTGCGTGCACTCGATCGCCGATCGCTCGACCACTCCCACGCCGATGCTCGCCTCCTCGATGAGCCGATCATCCGGTTCCTCCACGATCTCGTGCGGGTGACCTCCGGGGGCCCCGACGCAGAAGCAGCAATGCGCAGGGTCCTCCTCGGTCCCTTCGTCGGCCTCGGGCACTCGATGGTGGCCACCCTCCCCGAAGCCCCCGGCGAATGGCCCGGATGGGTCAGGACCCGGACACGCCACGAGCACCATGCACTCGCGGCATTGATCGAGGACGCCACGTGGTGCCACGGAGCCGAGGCGCCCACCGGCCTGTGGCGGGTCTGGTCGACGCTGCCCGTGATGGCAAGGGTCGCCATCGACGCCGATTCGGCGCGCGACCGCAGGGCATGGTCTTCATATGCACAGGCGATGATGCGAGCTGTCGAACGGGATGCAACGACCACCCTCGGCGACCAGCTCGAACTCGCCGACGACGTCGACTTCGAGGTCGACACCTTGTTCGACGTGCACGCCGGAGGAGTTGCCATAGCGACCCTCCACCGATCGAAAGGGACGGAGTTCGACGTCGTGTATATCGCGGACGCCGTCGAGGGCTCGATCCCCGACCTACGCCATCGGGATTCGATGCTCGGTGTTCGGCACCTCAATCCGCAGCTTCCGACCGCCACCGCCGAGTACGTGGCGTTCCGGCTCGACGAGGAGCGACGCCTCGCCTACACCGCCATGACCCGATCGACGTCCCGCGTCGTGTGGACGGCGACGGTGCCGACGGATCGCGGCGGAGGGACGGCACCGAGTCGGTTCATGCGACTCGTGGCACCCATCACCGACCCGGCGAGCCAGACGAGGCCGTTGACACCCCGGGCCCTTCTCGCACACCTCCGCCGGGAGGTCGCCGACCCCCTCGCCGACCCGGTCAGACGGCTCGCCGGCATCACGTTCCTCGCCGGACCCGGCACCGAGATCGCAGACCCCCTGGACCGCTACGGCACCCGTCTGCGAGGGCTCGACGTGGGGATCGTCGACAAGCCGATCCGACTCTCACCGACGCAGGCGACCAGCTACGCGACCTGCCCGCGCAAGTACGCCGTCGAGAGGTTCCTCATGACCGTCGATCAGCAGTCGCCGTATCTGCTCCTCGGGAAGCTCGTTCACGACGTGCTCGAACGAGCAGAGGGGGAAGCGCTCGAGGCGGGGGACGAACGGAGCACATTCGGGCAGGCCGTCGTGTGGGTCGAGCATCTCTGGCCCGACTCCGGGTTTCCCGACGACAACGTCGGCAGGGCTTGGAAACAGCGCGCCCTCGCCACCCTCTCGACGCTGTACGACCTGTGGCCGTCGAGCGCATCGCCCGTAGCGCTCGAGACGACGCTCGAGCTGGACCTCGATGGGTGGGCGTGGAGTGGACGCGCCGACCGGATCGAGCGGAGCGGCGACGCACTCACGATCGTCGACTACAAGACGTCGGCAAGTGCCGTCACGAAGGACGATGCGTCCGCATCCCTCCAGCTCGGTTACTACGTTCTCGCTGCACGAGAAGCCGAGTCGCTCTCGGACCTGGGCGTCGTGACAGGGGCGGCATTCTGGTATCCGGCGGCGCCACCGACGAGAACCGCGATCGCGACGAGGGACTTCGACATGGCACGGCTCGATGACGTCCGGGCACAGCTCCTCGACATCGCCGAGGCGATCGACACCGAGCGCCTGACGCCAACCCCGAACAAGGATTGCGACCGGTGCGCCGTGTCGGCCGTGTGTCCCGCGGTACATCGAGGACGAGAGGCATTCGCATCGTGAACACATCGACACCGTTCACCCCGTCGGACGAACAACGTGCCATCATCGACCACCAACGCGAGCCCCTGCGGATTTCCGCTGGAGCAGGTACCGGCAAGACGACGACCATCGTCCAGAGGCTGACGGCGACACTCATTGCAGGTGCGGATCCAGCCCGAGCGCTCGGTATCACGTTCACCAACAAGGCGGCGGACGAGCTTCGCGACCGGCTCCGACTCGCCGTGCCAGAGCGAGCCGACGGACGCGAGATCGAGGTCGCCACGTACCACTCCTTCGCATCCGGGATCCTCGATGAGTTCGGTGGGAGGATCGGTCACCGGCCCGGAGCAGTCCTCATGGACGAGGGTCACCGGTTCGAACTCGCTGCACGAGTGCTTCGCTCCCTCGACCAGACTCCGCTCGACCTCACCAAGATCCCGAACCTGCGCAAGGACCTGCTCGCGGTAGCGGATGCGCTCAACGACAACCTGATCGATGCCGAGGACGTCCTGGCGACGATGCCGAACAATGCCGATGATGTCTGGGTGACGAGAGCAGCCCTCCTCGAAGCCGCTTCCGAGTTCCACCGACGGAAGGACGAGCTCGGGTTGATCGAGTACAGCGACCTCATCCGGCGGGCGGTGATGATCGTCGAAACCCACGCGGACGTGGCCGAGTCCATCGCAGGGCGCTACGACACCGTGCTGCTCGACGAGTATCAGGACACCGACCGTGCCCAACGCAGGTTGCTGACCCGCGTGTTCGCATCCACCCCGTCCGTGACAGCGGTCGGCGATACGGACCAGACGATCTACGAGTGGCGCGGAGCCTCCCTCGAGAACTTCGAGGCGTTCCCCGAGGACTTCCCGACGCCGGCGGGCCTGCCAGCACCCACCCTGCCCCTGTCGATCAACCGACGCTCGGACCGCCTCATCATCGACCTCGCCAACGTTGTTCGGGGTCACCTCCCCCAGATCGGGGAAGCAACAACGCTCCGGCCCCGTGCCGAGGCCGCCGGCGGGGACGTGGTGACGGCCTGGCTCCGAACGGACCGCGATGAAGCCGCCTGGATCGCTGAGCAGGTCGGGCAGCGCCACGCCGACGGCGTCCCGTTCGTCGACATGGCGGTCCTGTGTCGGCGTCGCGAGAGCCTGCGCATCATCGCAGAGGCATTCCGCTCGGCGGAAATCCCCTTCGAGATCTCGTCGATGAGTGACCTCCTCGACGTACCCGAGGTCGCCGATCTCGTGGCGTGGCTGCGCGTGCTCGCCGACCCCTCCGACGAGGTCGCGCTCATGCGCATCCTGATGGGTGGCCGCTACCGCCTCGGTATGGCAGACGTCGCGGCCCTGTCGCGCACCGTCCGGCGGGA
>CAZYGP010000075.1:0-9238 GCA_964647265.1 uncultured Acidimicrobiaceae bacterium
GGAGGTCTCGTTCCCGTCTCGTCGCCGTTCGGGCCGCGGGGTCGATCATGAGATCACCGAACCCGATCACGGACGACACGTCCCCTCCTGCCCGTCTGAGCAGGGCACGGACCCGTGCGAGGAGCTCATCGAGTGCGAACGGCTTCGTCAGGTAGTCGTCGGCACCAGCATCGAGGCCCTCGACCCTGTCGCCCACTGCCACCTTCGCGGTGAGCATGAGGATCGGAACGGTGTTGCCGGACGCCCGGATGCGCCTGCACGTCTCGATTCCGTCGAGATGGGGCATCATCACGTCGAGCACGACGAGGTCGATGTCGTTGGCGCGGATCGCAGACAACGCGACGGCGCCGTCGGTGGCCGTTTCGATCTCATACCCCTCGAACGAGAGGGCGCGCTGAAGTGCCTCGCGAACGGCGGCGTCGTCCTCGACGACCAGGATCCGGGAAGCGGCTGAGCTCATCGGTCCCATCGTACGGTTGGCACCTGAGAGAGCCGTGAACACTTCGTGAGAGGGGCATGAGGGATCGGCCCGACACGGCGCCGTTACGCTCCCCATCCGTGAGCTGGTCCATCGAAGAACGCACGGTCATCGTGACAGGGGGCAACTCCGGAATCGGACGGGCCACAGCCAGTGCCCTCAGTCGTGCCGGCGCCCGCGTCGTCATCACCGCCCGCAACGCGAACCGCGGAACGCAGGCTGCCGAGGAGATCGCGGCGGAATCGGGCGGCCGCGTCGATGCGATGCTCCTCGAACTCGAGGATCGGGAGTCGATTCGTTCATTCGTGGAGCAGTTCTCGAACTCCGGGAACGACCTCGGCGTCCTCGTCAACAATGCAGGCGGGATCTTCGGACGCAGGGAGCTCACCTCCGATGGAGTGGAGCGGACATTCGCTACGAACCACCTCGGCCCGTTCCTGCTGACCCACCTCCTCACCCCGATGCTCATCTCCTGCGCACCGAGCCGCGTTGTGAACGTGGCATCGTCAGGGCACGGGTACGCACGCGAAGGGATCCCCTTCGACGATCTGACCTGGGAGGGCCGCTATTCAATGAGGGGGGCGTACGGGGTCTCGAAGCTCGCGAACATCCTCCATGCCGGAGAGTTCGACCGCAGGCATCGATCGGACGGGGTCTCCGGCTATTCGATGCACCCGGGCCTGGTGCGCACATCGATCGGGAGGGACGGTGACTCGCTGATCGCCTCGATCGCGTGGCGGCTCACGTCGTGGCGGCAGCGATCGCCCGCCGAAGGGGCTGACACGGTTGCCTGGCTCGCGATCGCCGACCCGGATCCCGAGCCATACGGTGGATACTTCGAGGATCGCGCCGAGGCCCGTTCCACGCGCCACGCCCGCGACGACCAACAGGCGGAGCGGCTCTGGAAGGTGAGCGAGGAACTCCTCGGGCTGACGGGACCATCCGCGTGACACCCGAGGAATTCGAGGACGACACGCCCATCCCGTCGAGGACTGCTCCACCACTGTGGAAGCGCGCGGTTTCGGTCGCGATCACGGTGGCCGTCCTCGTGATCGTCTTCGGGTTCGTCGTCCCGCAGTTCTCCGACTACCGATCGATCCTCGACGTGCTCATCGACGTCAGCCCCGGAGCGTGGATCATCCTTGCGATCGTGTCAGTCGCCTTCCTCGTCGCCTACCCGATCGTGCTCATGTCCGTCCTCGACACCCTGCGATTCCGGGAGGCCTTCATCAACCACATGACCGGAACTGCCGTCACGAACTCCCTCCCCTCCGGAGGGGCCATCGCCATCGGGCTCAACTATGCCATGTACCTGTCATGGGGCTTCACCCCGCACTCCGTGTCCGCCGGACTCCTCGCGGCAGGTGTGTGGGACTGGTACGTTCGCATCGCACTTCCCGTGCTCGCGGTCGTCGCCATCGCCATCGCGGGTGACGCCCTCGGATGGATGTGGTTCGTCAGCATCGGAGGCGCCGTGTGGGTCGCCTTCTCCATCTGGCTCGTCGTGACCCTCCTGCGGTCCGAATCGGCAGCCGAGGGCATCGCCCGATGGGTCGATCGGCTCGTCGCACGCATCGCGGGCATCACTCGGCGGGAACCGCCCGACACCTACGCGGCGGTCATGCAGTTCCGAACCGACCTCCGCAGCGTGATCTCGACGAGGGCATTGCCCCTCACGGCCGCGACCGTCGGCAACCACGTCGCCATGGCAGGCCTGTACACGGCGTCGGTCTATGCGGTCGGGATCACGACCGAGGACATACCGCTCCCCTGGGTCGTGCTGTCGTTCGCACTCGGGCGATTCCTCGTGATGATCCCGGTCAGCCCCGGCGGCCTCGGCCTCGTGGACCTCGGTTGGATCGGGTTGCTCACCCTCGGCTGGCAGACTACGAACCCCGGCGAGCCCGTGGACACCGCCCTGATCGCCGCCGGTGTTCTGCTCTTCAGGGCCTTGAGCCTGCTGCCACCGATCCCCATCGGCATGGCGTCGTGGATCTTCTGGCGCTCCAATCGATCGTGGCGACAGGACTGGAGGCAGCGCCGCCGCGGTGAGACCGCGATGGTGTGATCGGGCGACCCGGATCACAGGGGCCAGCCACCACTGATCTCGATGTCGAGTACCGCCTGGACGACGAGTGACAGGACGAGCCATGCCCCCCATCCGAAGGCCATGGTCGCGATCGCCTTCGGTGTCGAGAAGTCCATGCCCTCCCTGATCGCGATCACCGCCGCAACGAGGGCCCAGATCGCGCCGACGAACCCGAGCCACGGGATCACACCGATGGCAAGCGGCGCGTACGAGAAACCGATGACCCTCACCATCTCGCCATAGTCGGACGTACCGCCGAGGCGACTTCCGATGAACAGGGAGATCGCTGACCACACGAGCCATCCGATGACCCCGGTGACGGCGCCAGCGAAGGCGCCCGCAACGATGTTCACCTCGGTGGCGAAGGCGGCGCCGACACCACCGAGCGCCGTCGCGAGGACGACGACGATCGCGGCGGAACGATTGAGGGAGGGGTCCGCTTCGGCCTCGTTGTAGAACTCCACGTCGAGCATCGCGGCGCGGATCACGCGCTCGATCGGTTCGGGGATGCCGTTCATCACCCCCGAGTATCGCGGTACGGAGGCGCAACGAGGGCGCCAGCGGGGCACGCGCTGTTCAGTCGAGTTCGGCTCGCCACTGCGCAATAGCGCGGCCGATTTCGTCCGGCGAGTCCTCCTGGATGAAGTGGATCCCCGCGACCGTGATCTCCTGCTGGTTGGGGAACCCGCGCGCCACGTCGCGCTGTCGCCCAACCAGGATGCTGCCCGGTTCGGCATTGATGAAGAGCTTCGGGACCCGCGTCTCCGAGAGCCATGCCGAGTACGCAGCCACGATGTCGTGAACGTCCTGCGGAACGCCATCGATCGGGATCTGCCTCGGCCACGTCAGCGTGGGGCGGCGGCTCTCCCCGGGTTCGACGAAGGGCGCCCTGTATGTGGCCATCTCCCCATCCGTCAGCTCCCGGATGATGGAGGCGGGCAGGATGCGCTCCACGAAGATGTTCCTCTCGAGTACCAGCATGTCCCCTGCGTCGCTGCGCATGGCTTGGAAGATGGTGCGAGCCGCCTCGGGCCAGTCGTCCCACGTCACCGGTGTCACGATGGCCTCCATGTATGCGATACCTGCGATCCGATCCTCATGTCGACGCGCCCAATCGAATCCGAGCCCGCTTCCCCAGTCGTGGAGGACGAGGGTCACCCGACTCCCGAGGTCGAGTGCCTCGAGCAAACCGTCGAGGTAGTGCCGGTGCTCGACGAACGTGTACGAGTCTGCGCCGGACACGGGGAGCTTGTCGGAGTCGCCCATGCCGATCAGATCGGGAGCGATGCACAGGTATCGATCGGCGAGCTGGGGGATGACGTTGCGCCACAGGTATGACGATGTCGGGTTGCCGTGGAGGAACACAATGGGGTCGCCCTCCCCGACGCCGACGTATGCCATGGTTCGGCCATGCACGCTTGTCGTATGTTTCATCTCAGCTCCACGGTTCGGGAGCCTAACTAGTCACCGTGTCGTCCCGAGGAACCCTTCTTGGCATCTCGTGGGCGCGCGATACATTGGGGCGTGGGCTTGGAACAAACGGGAGGCGCGGACTTCTCTGAAGGGAAACACATGTCCACGCACGAAACCGCCAGGCCGCTCTTCCGACACGAGGACCTCGAGATCCTCGCCGAGGTCATCGAATTGCCGATAAGCGCAGCACCGTCGTTCTATCAGCGCAACAGCGGCGCACTCCCGAAGTCAGGCGCAGGCATGAGCGACGCGCACCGACGTACCCAGTTGCCAAGGCCCGACAACAGCGATGTGACCTCGTTCAAGGAGCGCCTGCTCGGCCTCTTCAACCGCTAGGTGTGACCCGGTCGCGACTGCTCAAGTTCCGGTCCGATCGCGCCGATAAAGCCGCCATGAAGTTGTTCAGGCGCACCACATCCGATGAGCGGCGCGAGGATCGTGACTACGACGAGGCGGTGAACGACCGGATGAAGTCGGTCCTGAACCGCTCCACGACCCACGACGACGCCACGCTCGTCGAGCAGCGCATCCGGAACATGTCCTACGGGACGAACAAGCGCTGAACCGAGCGATCATCGCCACTCGATGACGAGCCGCAGGGCTCGTTTTCCGCGCTCGGAGGGGGTCCATCCTGTATCGTGTCGACAGGGGCACACATGGAGGCATGGATGGAACTCTCCGCTCGAAAGATCCAGGATCGACGCTTCACGACATCGCTTCGCGGCTACGACCGTGCCGAGGTCGACGTCTTTCTCGATGATGCGGCCGCATACGTCTCGGGCCTCGAGGAGCAGCTGTCCATCGCGGGAAGGAAGGCGGACAAGGCGACCGCAGAGCTCGATGCCCTCAGGGCCTCGATCGACGCCGAACTCGAAGAGGCTCGCAGGGCGCGAGCGGTCATCATCGACGAAGCCCGGGCCGAAGCTGCTGCCATGAGCGCCGCCGCAGGGCGCGGCGAGAGTGCCGACGCTTCGCGATCCGCGGCCGCGATCATCGCGGAGGCCGAGGCGAAGGCGAAACTCCGCACCGACGAGGTCGCCCAGATCACCGAGCGTGCCCGCACCGACGCGGAGCGCATCGTCGGTGAGGCGGAGGACATCGCCCGCCGACGCGAAGCCGAGGCCGATCGCGTCCTCGAGGCCGCTCGCAGTGAGGCGAAACAGATCCGAGCAGAGTCCGACAGGTACCGCAGGGAGATGGAGACCCATCTCGCCGACGTACGAAGAATCCTCCTCGCGGCAGGGCCCGAGGTTTCGCACGCGGAGAGCGCCAGGGTGATCCTGAGCAGTGGGGAGGAACTCACGGTCGACCTCAGGACGGACACGGACGATCGATCGGCCGCTCCGGGGACCCAGGGCTGACTTCAGCCTCCGAGCCCCCTCATCACGAACGTATGCGCGTCATGTGCAAGAGCCGACCTGTCGAGTCGCCCGGACTCGTCGAACCAACCTCCGACCGTATTGAGGATCGACAGCACGTAGATCGCCGCGAGCCGGGGGTCGCTGTGCGCGGTGAAGGACCCTTCCGCGACGCCCCGTGAGATGACGTCGACGAAGACCTGCTCATACCGGTCACGGGCGCGAGCGACGCGATCCCGTTCCGCCTCGTCGAGGAAGCTCGTCTCGAAGAGGTACGTTCGCGCTTCTGGACGATGGTCGAGCACGACATCGATGTGCGCAGCTATCAGCAGCCGAAGCGTCTCGGGTGGAGCGACGCCGGCGCCGACCGCGCTGGCGGCAGCGGCGTCGAAGAAGGCCGCCCCTCGCTCGATCACGGCGACGAGAAGCTCCTGCTTCCCCCCAACGTGGGCGTAGATCGACGAGCCGAGGATCCCGAGGTCGTCTCCGAGGTCCCGCATCGAGGTGCCGTGGTACCCGTGGGTGGCGAACCGCTGCCCCGCACCGGTGACGATGTCCTCTCGCGTGAGGCGGCTCATACGTCGTATGTCAGTTCGACGACATCGGACACCGGATGGGACTGGCACGTCAGGATGTGGCCGCCCGCCACCTCTTCACCGTTGAGGCTCCAGTTCCTGTCCATCCGAACCTCGCCCTCGATCACCCTCGCCCGACACGACGCACATGCACCGCTCCGGCACGAGAACGGCCCTTCGGGCCTGATCGACAGCACGTGGTCGAGGATGGGGGCGCCGTCGGGATCGATGACGACCGTCGACGTGCGCCCATGGAGCGTGAAGCGCACCGTGGAACCAACGACGTCGTCCACGGCGATCACCGGAGGGCCGTCCCCTGCGTAGAACAACTCGTCGTGGACGACGCCAGGTGGGACACCTCGATCCTCGAGGACCTGACGGGCATCCTCGACCATGCCACGAGGACCGCACAGGAACCACGCATCGACCGATTCGGGATCCACGACGGTGGAGAAGAGCTGCCCGAGCTTCTCTGAGTCGATACGCCCCTCGAACAGGGGGACGATGTGGGATTCCCGACTCAGAACGTGCATCACCATGAAACGGTCCGGATGGGCCCCTTTGAGAGCATCGATCTCGTCGAGGAACATGACCGAACGCCCCTCGCGATTCCCGTAGATGAGCGTGAACCGGGCCTCAGGCTCATCCCTCAGGGTCGAAGCGATGATCGAGAGCACAGGCGTGATACCGCTCCCTGCGACGATCGCGGCATATGACCGTACCCCGCCGTTCGAGGGGGCATGCAGGAACTCGCCCGTGGGCGGGGTCGCTTCGATGACGGTGCCCGGTTCGAGCTGGCTGTTCGCCCAGGTCGAGAAGGCACCTCCTCGTAGGAGCTTGATGCCCACCCGGAGGTTCGTGTCCCCGGAGGGCGAACAGATCGAGTAGCTCCTGCGCACGTCGGCGCCGTCGATGGAGGTCCGGAGGATCATGTGCTGACCCGGTACGTGGGCGTACAGAGATTGCAGGTCGTCTGGCACGTCGAACGTGACGCACACCGCCTCATCCGTCAGCCGATCGACCGCACGCACCGTGAGCGGGTGGAACTCGACGGCTTCCATCAGATCGCCTTGAACTGGTCGAAGGGTTCGCCGCACGAGGTGCACACGAGCATGCGCTTGCATGCCGTCGAGGAGTACTCCGAGAGGATGCGCGAGGTGGCTTGGGAGCAATTCGGGCACAGGACCTCATCGATGATTCCGATGACGGAACCCGGTGGAGCGATCCCGAAGCCGGCGAGCTTGCGCTTCGCGTCGTCCGTCATCCATTCGGTCGTCCATGCCGGGGTGAACGTCATCTCCACGGATGCCTCGAGTCCTTCTGACGCCAACAGGGCCACGATGTCCTCTGCGATGACATCCATCGCCGGGCACCCCGAATAGGTCGGGGTGATCGTGACGACGACGCGGCCGTCCGGATCCACATCGACGCGACGCAGGATGCCGATGTCGGCGATCGTGAGAACGGGTATCTCGGGATCGGTGACCTGATCGAGCAACCGACGGGCGGTCTCGGCCACGTCGACCGTGGCCGTCACCACGACAACCCCGGGTGGGAGCGCTGCATCCACTGGAGCTGCGCGAGGAGATGGCCGAGATACTCGGTGTGCATCCCGGTTCTGCCTCCCGATGTCTGGAAGGGGTCACTGCTTCGGGTGAGGGTGGCCTCCTCGAAGACGGCATCGACGGTCCGTTCCCAATCCGTGCGCAGATCCGAGGATCGGGGCGCGACCCCTGCATCGACGAGTTCCGCTTCCACGTCGTCGGTCGCGCACAGCTCCGCAGTGAACCGCCACAGTCCGTCGATCGAGCCCTGGACCCGCCGGTGGCTCTCGGCGGTGCCGTCACCGAGGCGGATCACCCACGACGACGATCGACGGAGGTGGTACGTCGCCTCCTTGAGGCCCTTGGCTGCGATGCCGGCGAGCTGGTCGTGTGACGACTCGCTCAGGCGCCGCCACAGGGGGACCTGGTAGGCATCGAAGAAGAACTGGCGGGTGGTGAGGTAGCCGAAATCGACGTTCGGTTGCTCGACGAGCAGCACGTTTGTGAACTCACGCTCGGAACGGAACATGGCGAAGTCGTCCTCGCTGCGACCGTCTCCTTCTACCTCCCCGGCAAGCGTGTAGAGGTGGCGTGCCATCCCGATGTGGTCGAGGCCGGTGTTCGCAATCGCGAGGTCCTCCTCGAGCTCGGGCGCATGCGAGATGTACTCACCGAGACGCTGACCGATGACGAGGTTGTCGTCTGCCAGCCGGACGAGGTAGGTGCCCAGTGCGGTGGACGTCGTGACCGTGTTCACAGTTGCCCCACCTCTGCGGGGATCTCGTAGAAGGTCGGATGCCGATACGGCTTGTCCTCGAAGGGGGCGAACATCGAGTCCGGATCATCGGACGCGTGGATCTCGGTCGAGGGAACCACCCAGACGCTGACGCCCTCGGCTCGCCTCGTGTAGCCGTCTCGGGCGTTCTGGATCGCCGTCTCCGCGTCAGGGGCATGCAGCGAACCGACGTGGGTGTGGCTGAGGCCGCGCCGTGCGCGCACGAACACCTCCCACAGGGGCCACCCGTGGTCTCTGCGTGTGCCGGTGGGAACTCTCACCGGCTCGTCGCCGGGTGCGACGGGAACGTCGTAACTCATGCAACCCCCTCCAACCTGGCACTCGACTTCGCCGCATGGGCGGTTGCTGCTTCGCGCACCCACGCGCCGTCGTTCCACGCCTTCGTCTTGTGAGCGATCCGCTCACGGTTCAGCCGCCCATCGCCCTTGATCGTCGCCCAGAACTCGTCCCAGTCGATCTCGCCGATGCGCCAGTGGCCCGACTCCTCGTCGAACCGGAGGTCGGGATCGGGGATGACACACCCGAGGTAGTGAGCCTGTGGCACCGTCTGGTCGATGAACATCTGACGGAGGTCGTCGTTCGTGATGCGCTTGACCTTCCACGCCATGGACTGCTCGGTGTGTGAGGACTCGGAGTCGTGAGGTCCGAACATCATCAGGGCGGGCCACCACCATCGATCGATCGCGTCCTGGGCCATCGCCTTCTGTTCGTCGGTTCCGTTGGCGAGCGCCATCATGATGGAGTAGCCCTGGCGTGCGTGGAAGCTCTCCTCTTTGCAGATCTTGACCATCGCACGCGAATAGGGCCCATAGGACGTCCCCTGGAGCACGATCTGGTTGACGATCGCCGCTCCGTCGACGAGCCAGCCGATCGCGCCCATGTCCGCCCACGACAGCGTCGGGTAATTGAAGATCGAGGAGTACTT
>CAZYGP010000076.1:0-9188 GCA_964647265.1 uncultured Acidimicrobiaceae bacterium
GAAGAAGCCGACGGTGGCATGTACGTCACCGGCCTGGACGGTGATGCGCGGCGGATCACATCCGACGACGTCAGTGGTGTTCCATCGTCATGGTCACCGTCGTGGTCTCCGGACGGCGCGAAGCTCCTGTACGTCGGTTTGGCTGACCTCGGCATCTACACCGTTGATGTGGCCACCGGGACCGTCGAGTCGATCGCGTCGCCAGAGCCACAGATCGACGAGGTCAGTACGGGCTTCGAGTCGCCGACGTTCTCACCTGATGGTTCTCGCATCGCCTACGTTGAACGGTCGACCTCGTACGTGTCGGGCGGCGACCTCCCGTGGTCCAAGCCGCGTGTTGTGTTCTCTGGCGCCATCTTCGTTGCTGACGCGGATGGGTCCAACGCCGTTCGCATCACCAACTCGCTGGCACCATCCGGAAGCCCAACCAAGTACGTCGACGACGAACACTCCCCCGTATGGTCACCGGATGGGAACTCGCTCGCCTTCGCTTCTGGGGCACCGGGTGACCCCATGTCCTCCGTCCTCGTCGTCGTCGACGCCGACGGATCGGATCGTCGTGAGCTCACGGACGGAAGCGACAAGGTGCTGTATCCGTCGTGGTCGCCCGATGGCAGGAGCATCGCCTGGAGCGGCGACTCGGACTCCTACGTCATCGATGTCGACGGATCCGACCTCGTTGTCCTCGGCCCGGGCAGTGGTCCGAGTTGGTCCTCCAACAGCTCACGAATCGCGCTCAACACCGCGTACAACGTCGTAACCGTGAATCGTGATGGTTCGGCCTACACGGTGCTCGAGCCAGCGGGGCTGCCGGAAGACAGCTGGGTGCTCGACCACGATTGGCAGCCGGCCTTCCCGCCGGTCGGTCTCGTGGATCCCGGACAGGGTCGCTGGTCTCTGAAGGGATGGCAGGGCGAGATGTCCACGTTCTACTACGGGAACCCGGGCGATGTGCCGTTCATGGGGGACTGGGACTGTGATGGCGTCGACACGCCGGGGTTGTATCGCCAGTCCGACGGGTATGCGTATCTGCGGAACTCGAACACCCAGGGTGTCGCTGACATCAAGTTCTTCTTCGGGAACCCGGGTGACATGCCGCTGGCGGGGGACTGGGATGGTGACGGATGCGACACGCTGTCGATCTATCGACCGTCCGAGCAGGTGTTCTACATTATCAACGAGCTCGGGTCCGAGGACAAAGGTCTGGGTGCCGCCGACTACAGCTTCATGTTCGGGGACCCCGGCGACAGGCCCGTGGCTGGGGACTGGGACGGTGACGGTGTCGACGCGATAGGCCTGCACCGTGACTCGACGGGGTTCTTCTATTGGAGGGACACCCTCGACACGGGGGTGGCGGACGGGTCGATCTACTTCGGTGACGGCGGGGACCGTTTCGTGTCCGGTGATTGGGGGACGGTCCCCGGTCGTGACACGCCTGCGGTGTTCCGGCCCTCGAACGGAATCGTGTACTTCCGCTACTCGCTCACCGAAGGCAACGCAGACACGTGGTTCCCATGGCCCGATGCGACCAGCGCCCATGTTCCCGTGGCTGGGAACTTCGGACTCGACTGAGTCTCCGGAGAGCTGGCACAGGGTCCATGAGGCCGGACTCCGTCAGTCGACCGCAGGAGCGCCCCATGGCCGGTTGGGCGTCTTCGGATTTCCGATGTGCCACGGATGTGGGATTCTTACGGGATGGCGGTTGCAACGGCACACTCATTGCGCCTCGGCGAACGCACCTACCCGGTGCTGCTGCCGAGCGTGCGTGACCCGCGGCTGCACCTCGCCGCGGTCATCATCTCGATCCATGTCCTCGGCCAGGTGGCGCTCGGCTTCCGCGTCTCGGTTCCGCAGATCCTGGTCGCGATCGCCAGTTGTGCCGTCATAGAGGTGGTGTGGACGTTCACGAGGGAGCGACGCCTCGTGTGGCCGGCGAGTGCCATGCTCACGGGCAGCGGTGTTGCTCTCATCCTGCGCCTCGTCGGGATGGAGCCTGGCGACCACTGGAGTTGGCAGGGGTGGTGGATCTTCGCCCTCGTTGCCGGCTTCGCCCTTGCATCCAAGTACGTCATCCGGTGGCAGGGAACACATGCGTTCAACCCGTCGAACTTCGGACTGGTCGTGGCGTTCCTGGTTCTGGGGAGCAACGTGATCGAGCCTCTCGACTTCTGGTGGGGCCCCCTCGACTTCTGGCTCGTCCTGGCGTACGCGATCATCGTCGTCGGCGGCGTGGTCATCACCTCGCGACTCGGCTTGCTTGCCATGGCGGCGACCTTCTGGTTCGCCTTTGCGGCATTCATCGGAGTCCTTGCCGGGTCAGGGCACTGCATGACGGCGGCGTGGTCTCTCCAGCCCGTTTGCGATGGGGAGTTCTGGAGAGTCGTTGCCCTGTCTCCGGAGGTGCTGATCTTCCTCTTCTTCATGATCACCGACCCGAAGACGATTCCCGAAGGGCCCTTGGCGCGAGTGGTGTTCGCCGCATCGATCGCGGCGCTCAGTGCCCTCCTGATCGCGCCACAGACCCAGGAGTTCGGTGCGAAGGTTGCGCTGCTATCCGGTCTCGTCCTCCTGACACCGCTGCGGACGCTCTTCGATCGGATGCTGCGTGAGGGTCGGGTGGCTCGGAAGGTTCCCGGACCCTCGCCTGCACCTCGCTATGTCTTCGGTGTGGGGGCGGCGTTCGGTGTCACGCTGGTTGTCGCATCGGTCGGCATGGTCGCGGCAGGGGCCGTGGCGCGTCCGGAGGCTGTGCCGGCCGGAGCGAGCAGTGCCGTTACGGTCGACGTCGACGTCGATGCATCCGCCCTGCCGACCATGGCTGTGAGCGCTGACGTCGCAGCCCTCAGCGGCGACGTCGACGCTGATCCGGCAGCCCTGTCCCTGGCTCTCGCCGAGAATCTCGCCATCGAAGGGATGGCGATGCTCCGCCAGGACACCAGCCTCTTGCGCTCTGCCGACGACGGCCCGCGCCTGCTGGAGATGGAGCGTGCCGTGCAAGCCGCGGCCACGGCGGGATCTCCCGTGCTCGACGAGTATCGATTCGACGCCCTCACCCTCGACGTGGCTCACACCGACGGACACCAGGGTGGTGCCAGCCTGGTGATCTACGCCTCGGGGACGGTGGACCACGTGGTCCACGACGCCTCCGGAACCGAGGTTGGCAGGACATCTGAACCGTTCGAAGGGTCCTTCCTGCTCACGACGGGATCGAGTGGCCGGTGGCTGATCGCCATGGTGACAACCGATCCCTGAGTCAGCCTCCCGCGGGGAGCCACGGTGCGGCATCGCCGACCTGGCGGTCGATGACGAAGAACCCATCGGCGGCCACCTCCATCCACGGCCCCGATTGCCCGTCGGGCCAGATCACCCGGACCTCCGCCGATTGCTCGGATCCGAGCCCGAAGTGCACCCATCCGAGCTGACCGCCGGCGTGTCCGCCTCCAACAGTCAACTCGCGACGTTGAACCTGGTCACCGGCACGAACCTCGATCCACCCTCCGATGGCGTCCCGGTTGGGTGAGGGCTGCTGGACGTCGAACGCGACCCAGTGACCCATGCGACCGGTCCCCGATGTGCCCCCCCAGCCGACGTTCCGCCACACACGAACCGGGTCCGCACGGTTCACCACCACCAGATCGAGCATGCCGTCGAGGTTGAAGTCAGCGAGCGCCGCCCCCCGGCCCCTACTGCCATCGCTGACGCCCGCCACGGCGCCAGCCTCGGTGAACGTTCCATCCGGCCCGCCCATGAGCAGGTTGTTCGGGTCCTCGGCTGCGTATCCCTCTTGCGCGCCGACATTCCCCTTCGATATGAACAGGTCGACGAACCCGTCATTGTTGACGTCCCGGAACTCGGGATGCCATGCCGTCGAGGGAAACGTGGTGTCGCCTTCGTACGGGCGGTGAGCGGTCGCTCCCCGGCTGAAGGCGATGTCCTCGTAGCGGGGCTGTTGCGGCCCGTTCGCCAGGACTTGCAGCTTGTTGTCTCCCTGGCTGGTCAGGAACACCTCGTTCAGCCCGTCGCCGGTCACGTCGTAGCTCGCGATCCCCATGCCCCAGATCTGCATTCGCTCCCACCCGTCGGTCTCGGTGTAGGGACTCGGCGCCACACCCGGCCTGACTCGCCACAGCTGCTCCTGGCCATCGACGTAGTAGTGGCGGTCGTTGGCCATGCGAAGGTCGCGAAATCCCGAGCCGCTCCAGTCGCTGAAGAGAACCGACAGCGTGCAGTATCCGGGACGCAGGACGATCGAGTCGCCGTATGCCCCATCCCGTGGCCGGACCAGGTGATGGTCCTCGCAACCGTCCGCCATCGTCTGTGACTCGTTCAGGCCCGCGTAGTTTCCGAACACCAGCGTCGGGAGGGATTCGGCGCCCTCCCATTGCGCGCTGAAGGCCACGGTCCACTCGTCGCCGCCTTCGATGCCCCACTCCTCGTTTGCGCGGGTGAACCGACAATCACCCAAGCCGCGGAGCACGACATTCTCGCCGACACGGAGGACGACGAGGTCGGTCACGCCGTCGCCATCGATGTCGATCGGGTAGGCGCCTGTCACCTCCGTCAGGTCGGTCTCGATCGAGGGCACCTGTGTGAAACGGAGCGCACCACCGATGGGACTCTCGTTGCGATACAGCGAGGCAGACTCCGCGCCTCCTGCGAGGTAGACCTCCGGTTTGTGGTCACCGTCGCAGTCGAAGACAGCGACCCCACCACCCACGGAGAACCTGAAGCCACCGACATAGGTGTGGTCGATGCCGGAGGTGGTGGTCTCGTCGACGAACCCTGGTGGCGAGAGGGCCTCGGCTGGCGCGTTTGGCCGAAAGATCATGCCAAGGAGGACCACCAGCGCCAGGGCCATCGCTGCCCCGGCGGCGACGCCCGCGATGAGCCAACGCCCCGCGGGCTGTTCATTGTGTTCGGTGCCCTCGGCGACGAAATGCTCCATTGGCCATCACGATACGCATCCGTCGAATTTGGCAGCTCTCGACAATCGAAGGGACTGGCTAGGGGATTCCGTGGCCCGCGTGGGGGAATCGGTCGAGCTCGAGGACCTCGATGATGTCGGCGTCGTTCTTCCGGCTCGTGCGGCTCAGGGGAAGCCCCGTCCCATCCACCACCCGATTGAACGACTCGAACGCCGCCGCCACCGCTGCTGCGTCGACCGCCGCTTTGCCCCCGAAGACGTCGGCGACCCTGGTGGCAGGGCGAGGATCAGGCTCAGTCCCGTGGGCAGCCCTTGCCAGGGCGGACAGCTCGGCACCTGCCGGGACTCCCGCGCTGATCGAAGGGTCGGCGACTGCTCGGATGTCCACCGACCTCCCTGTGTTCTCGGCGCTCCAACTGAGCATCCGTACATGTGCGACCGTTCAGTAGAAGCACTCGTTGTCGTACGACACGATGCTTGCCACCAGTTCCATCTGTGTCCGATGGAGTTCGCCACGGCGGAAGTCGGGGTCGTCCATTTCGGCGTCGGTCATGTAGAGCGCCCATGCCAACTGGTTCGTGATGGCGTTCTCCTCGGGAACGAGGGACAGCGTGAACGGTGGTACGAGGACGTTGCCGAGGGGGATCCAGGACTTCGTGTGGGCTGGCCGTGGATCGGCGGGTGACCGTGTCGGCTCGCCCGGTATGGGTTCCGGGAGGGGCTCGAGTTGACAGCCCATCAGTCTCGTGAAGGTGTCGATCGCCACAAGGCGGGTGGTCACGCCGAGCAGCTCGACGTAGCGCTCCTCCCCGAGGTCCTCGACGGCGGCTGCCACCCATGATCGGGTCGTCGCTGCGGGCGTCGCCGCGAGCAGCGTGACGGCGTCGTGGGCGACCTCGCTCAGGTGGGTCACGGGGGACCCGGTGTGGCTCCGTGCGGCTCGGGCGACGGTGGCGATGGCGTGGCGGTCCTCAGCGGGCCACCATGTGCCTGGTTCGGCGAGGTGACGCCACGCGTCGCGGAACGCACGGACGATGTCTTCACGGATCGGCCCCGGCGCATCGATGAACTCGAACATGTCGCCTCAACGATACCGGTGCCCTATGAGGCTCCGTGGAGCAGGACCTGCCCGTGAACACGGTGACGCACGGGGCCGCGCACCCGAAGAGTGGTTCTCACTGATCCTCGTCGGACCCGGGTTCTCCGGTGGCGGATTCGCCGGTGTCCGGTGGCGTCTCCGTGGTCGGCTCCTGCGCGCGATCCCGCCGTGCGGCGATCTGGGCGCCGAGCTCGTTGAAGGTCGTCCCGAGTGCGTTGAAGAAGGAGCTGGCGGTTCCTCGGGCCTCCTCCTTGAGGTCGGGGTCTGCGATGGTGTCGCCTGCGGCTTCGAACGCCGTCCTGATACTCGCACCCAACTGGCGGAGCGCCTCGGCAACCTCCTCGTCGGTGGCTGTCTCCCGGTCAGGGTCTCCCTCGTGGGCCCTGTAGTGCTCCCGGTACATCGATCCGAGCCTCTTGAATCGTTCGCCGACATCACTCCAAGCTTCGTCCATCTGGCTCATGTCGTCCTCCTCCCGTCATGCTACCCGCTCACCATGGTGCGCAGGCGAAGGTCTCCTTGGGTCATCGATCGGTGGTGCAGGCCTTCATGGCGAAGCCCCCACGCCATCGGTGTGACGGACGGCAGCGTCGATTCGCGAGAATGGGAACATATCGTCAGGAGCGCGTCGCATCGTGTAGCCGATTGGTGGCGAAGGCTCGACCCACTTCTCGAACGTACGCCTGAACATTCCCAAGCACCAGACAGGAGCACCATGCCCTACAACCTGAAGAACCGCAGCTTCGTCAAGGAGATCGACTTCACCCGGACCGAGTTCACCTTCCTTCTCGACCTCGCGAAGGAGCTCAAGGCGGCGAAGTACGCGGGAACCGAGAGGCCACAACTGACGGGCAGGAACATCGCGCTCGTGTTCGAGAAGACGTCGACGCGGACCCGCGCCGCCTTCGAGGTCGCCGCATACGACCAGGGGGCACACGTCACCTACCTCGACCCGTCGTCTTCGCAGATGGGTCACAAGGAGTCGGCCGCAGACACGGCCAGGGTCCTCGGTCGGATGTACGACGCGATCGAGTACCGAGGCTCGGCTCAAGCGATCGTCGAGGAGCTCGCTGCCCACGCAGGCGTTCCGGTGTACAACGGGCTCACGGAGGAGTGGCATCCGACACAGATGCTTGCCGACTTCCTCACGATGCACGAGGCGTCCGGCAAGCCTTATCACGGGCTCTCGTATGCGTTCATGGGCGACCTGCGGTTCAACATGGGCCGTTCCCTGCTCGTGACGGGTGCGTTGCTGGGTTCCGACGTGCGGATGATCGGACCCAAAGCGATGTTCCCACCTGACGATGTCGTGGAGATCGCCAAGGGCCTCGCTGAGGGGTCGGGCGCGACGATCACGATCACCGATGACCTCGACGCCGTCGAGGGTGTCGACTTCATCCACACGGACGTGTGGGTTTCGATGGGTGAGCCGAAGGACGTGTGGAACGAGCGCGTCGCAGAGTTCAAGGACTACCAGGTGAACACCGCACTGTTCGAACGCACAGGGAATCCGAACGCGGGGTTCATGCACTGCCTCCCGGCCTTCCACGACACGAACACGGTCGTCGGCAGGGAGATGATGGAGGCCACGAACATGCCGAATGGCCTCGAGGTCACGAACGAGGTCTTCGAGTCTGGCCGGTCCATCGTGTTCGATCAGGCAGAGAACCGGCTCCACACGATCAAGGCGGTCCTGGTCGCAACGCTCGCCTGAAAGATGAGCCCGTTCCTAGACGATTCTGCGGTCGCTCGCCCATCGCGCCAACTCGTGGCGGTTCGAGAGCTGGAGTTTGCGCAGCACCGACGACACGTGGGTCTCGACCGTCTTGACGGATATGTCCAGCCTGCGGGCGATCTGTTTGTACGCGTATCCCCTCGCGATCTGGCGAAGGACCTCCTGCTCGCGAGGTGTGAGGAGATCGAGTTCCGGGTCCTCGGCGACGGGAACCGACCGTGAGAACGCCTCGAGGACGAACCCTGCGAGGGATGGCGAGAACACTGCCTCACCTTCGGCAACCCTCGTGATCGCGTCGGTGAGCTCAGCGGGCGAGATCGACTTGGTCACGTATCCCCTCGCACCGGCACGGATCATCGCGATCACGTCCTCCGGCGCGTCTGACACCGATAAGGCGAGGAATCGGATGTCGGGGTTGGTCTGGTGGATGTTGGACACCACCGTCACCCCGCCTCCGCCGGGCATGTGGACGTCGACGAGGACGACGTCGGGCTTCATCGCCCGGATCTCGTCGACGGCGTGGTCGACGTCGTAGGACGATCCGAGGACGTCGAAGCCATCCTCGAGCTCCGCGCGAACGCCGGTGAGGAAGATGCGGTGGTCGTCGACGAGGTACACGCTGGTCATGGGGTTTCCCCGTTCACTGGGCTGCCTCCGGACATGCTGAGGTGGATCTCCGTTCCGACACCGATCTCGGAATCGATCGTCGCAGATCCGCCGTGGCGCTGCATCCTCCCCCTGATCGACTCGACAAGTCCCCTCCGGTCTCCCCCCACCGCGTCAGGGTCGAAGCCCGATCCCTGATCGGTGATGAACACGTCGACGGTGCCGTTGCTCGCCTCGGCGAACACCGATACCCGGTCGGCGCCGGAGTGCTTCGCAGCATTCATCATCGCCTCGGTGGTTGCGCCGACGAGCGCGTGCTGGAGCTCCCTCGGTAGCTCGCTCTCACCGACGACGACCACCGACACGGGGACGTCGTGGGCCTCCTCGACCCTGTTCGCCGCGTCCGCGAGCGCCCCGCGGAGGGTCCGGGCATCGGCGGCACCCTCGTCGAACAGCCACGATCGCAGTTCGCGTTCCTGGGATCGGGCGAGCGTGACCATCCGCTTCGGGTCGTCGGTGCGTTGGATGAGTGCGAGTGTCTGGAGCACGGAGTCGTGGAGGTGGGCGGCCATCTCCGCCTTCTCCTCGGACCGGATCCGGGCCCGACGCTCGGTCCGGAGGTCCTCGACGAGGGACCACAGCCACGGGCCCGCGACGATCATGAACCCGGCAACGGCGGCGATGAGCGCAAGGGTGAGGACCCCGAGGGCCTGGATGTTCTCGAGCGACGAGAGCACCACGACGAGCCCGGCGACCATCATCACCAGACCACCGACGACGAGCCACCACGACCTGCGGCCGCCGGATGTGCCCGTGATGCCCTC
>CAZYGP010000077.1:0-9153 GCA_964647265.1 uncultured Acidimicrobiaceae bacterium
CGATGGCGACGACGGAGCAGGTGGAGAGGTCGATGGTGAGCACCGAGCTCACACCTGTCTCGTCGATCACGGCGAAATACGCGACCTCCGTCCCCTCGAGGTCACCGACACCGAGCAGCGTCTTGTCCCCACTGGGAACGCTCGCTCCTATCGCCTCGAGGCACGCCTCGACCTGGTCCACGTCGACGGTAGAAGGCGTCGAGACCAAGGCTCGTTGGAGGAGCACGTCGATGTCCTTCGGCGTCGCGGCCCCTTCGGTGAGCACCAGCAGGTCAGAGCCGTCCACATCGGTGAACGACTGGACGTCCCCAACCTGTTCGGGATCGGCAGACTCGCCCCCGCTGAAGGTCCCAACCTCGGGAACCTCCTCACCTCCGCCGTCGTCCCGGGCGTCGGCGGTCGGCACCGTCGTCGTATCGCTCTCGAGCGCGGCTTCCTGAGCATCCGGTCCTCCGAGGGTCCCGGGCAGCACGACGATCGCCGTCACGACCGCTGCCGCAGCTGCGAGACCGAGGAGTGGCTGCCACCATGTCACGCGTCGTCTGGCGGGCTCGGGCATCGCTCGATCAGGGGTATCGAGGCTGAGGGCACCACGGAGATGTGAGCGGAGGTCGGCTCGTTCAGCAGCGGTCATCGAGACCTCGGGAAGTGAGGCGAGTGCGTCGCGGATCTCCGTCTGGACCGCGAGCTCCCGTGCGAGGTCGGGGCTCGCATCGATGAGGGCGCGTGCTTCTGCAGCCTCTGCTGAGGACAGGTCACCGGCCGCGAGGCCGAGGATCAGATCGCGTTCCTGCTCGGTCATGGGTCTCCGTTGTCCATGCTTTGATGCTCACCACCCGGTCCGAGGTTCCCGAGACTTTGGGAGAGCTGTCGCCGCGCCCTGAACAGCCTGCTCTTGACGGTGCCCGTGGGCACGCCGAGGGTATCGGCAGCCTGGTCTAGCGACATGCCCTCGAGATCGACGAGGACGACGGCCGATCGAAAGTCCTCCGAGAGTCCTCGAAGGGCGGCCTCGATGTCAGGGCGGACCTCGATGGCGTCGTACAAGTCCGCGGTCGTGCTGTCCGGCGGGTCATGGGAGTCAGGAAGCGGCTGGGTCTGGGTTCGTGTACGTCGCCGGAGGTGGTCGTAGCAGGTATTGACGGCGACCCTGTAGAGCCAGGTGGAGAACGCCGCCTGCGCCTTGAACCGGTCCGCCTTTCGGAAGACCGTGAGGAACGTGTCCTGCGTGGCGTCGAGCGCCGCCTCGCGTTCCCCCATCATTCGCATGCATATCGAAAAGACCCTGTCCTCGTGGGCGTCCATGAGCTCGTTGAACGCGGATGTGTCTCCGGTGAGGTACCGGTCGATGAGTTCGATGTCGAGGTCTGCACGTTCCGTCATGGCCGCCCAAGAGAGTAGGCCCACGCAACATCACGTGACGTTCGGTTCACCCGCCGACGAACCGTACCTCCGAGATCCGGCTCTGGAAGGTGCCGTCCGATCGCTCCTGGAGTCCCGTCAGCCAAAGCCGCCATACGCCATCGACGCGCGTGGGCAAAGGGATGCGGTTTCCGGAGGCCTGGAGGGTGCCCCTGGCGACGTGCTCCCAGCCCTCTGGATCGGCGGGAAGCGATCTCGCCCATCCGATCAGGTACACCGTATCCGGCGTGCCGAACACCACCGCCGCGGACGGGGTTCCCTCCGGATCGAACACGAGTCCGACGCCCTCTTTGACCTCGCTCAACGGGCGGGAGTACGTCTCGGTGAACCACGCGGTCGCAGCGTTCCTGTCGAGAACGTTCGGAGCGCTGTCATCGTTCTCGGTTCCGTCGCCGAGCGGGTCATATGTCTGGACGGTCGCGGCGAGCGTCGCCGAGTCATCAGGGTCTTCGACGTTCACCGGAGTTGTGGTCGTCGGCGACTGCGAACCAGCCGAGATCGGGTACAGGAACGGTGAATCGGGGTCGAAATCGGCAGCGAGCCCGACCGCCGCTATGAGCGCGATGAGCGTCACGACCGCACCGAACATGGCAAGGGCACGCCACGGGCGAACGGTGGCGCCGTCATCGTGGGGCGTGTAGGCAACGGCGCGGAGCGACGATGCGAGACCGCGGGCGTCGAGCTCGCCTGCGACTCCGGCACGCAACGCGACGTCGACGGAGTGTGGGAGACCGTCGATGACCTGTGAGGGGAACACGGAGCCGTCCGCCGTTCCGGTGATCGCAGCCCGCAGCACATCTGCCAGAGCGATGGTGTCGCGACCCTGTTCCGTCCACCGCCGATGCCGTCCGAAGCTCGCCAGTTTGGCGGGATGTGCAGCCGAGAAGTGAACTGCTGATGCATCGAGCGCGCCATGGACCCCGCCTGCGTCGTGGAACCTCGCGAGGGCCAGACACAGGCCTGCCGCGTTCGGGAGGAACTCCCCTACAGGCAGGCCCTCGCCGACTCGCAGCCGATCGGCGATCGTGACCCCGCCGTCCCACTCGGACACCGAGTAGGCCGAGGCAGTCGTCTCCGCTGCGGCGAAGACCTTCTGGACGTGACCCTCGGTGACCATTGCCGCCGAGCGAACGCCCTCCAGGAACTCACGATGGCGATCCGGCGTCGACTCTGGCGCGAGGTACCGGATCAGTACCGGCCGGTCCAGTGCCTCGTCCTGTGCGAGCCACTCCTCGATGTCGCCGTCACTTCCGAGGCGAATGTTGAGGCGGTACCGCTCTGGAAGGCGAGGAGGCATTGCCGTTCAGCTCGCCTTGAGCACCGCAAGCGTCTCGGGGAGCGTGACGAAGCCCTCTGACTCGTACAGGTTCAGAGCGGGCCTGTTGTCGAACTGGGTGTTCAGGAGTAGCGCCTTCGACCCGTGACGCTTCGCGCTGCGAGCCGTGGCGCGCACGAGGCTGCGGCCCATGCCCGATCCCTGCCATCGAGGATCGACCGCGACTCGTTGGAGGTAGGAGATGGCGTTGCCATAGCCCACGACCGCGTAGCCGGTGATCCCGGACTCACCGTCCCTGATCACATAGACGCTCGCGGAAGACGTCGCCTGGGTGGACTCCGCGAGACCGGCGCGATCGAACCGCCAGAACTCCGGGAACGCCGCGCGATCGATGCGCAGCATCTCGGTGAGGTCGTAATCGTCCCAGCGGACGACGAGATGTTGGGGACCCGGCAACGCACCGTCGAGTGAGAGGCGCATGAGGGCGAGGTCGAGGTGGTCGGAGAAGCCTGCCTGTTCCCACGGACGTCTCGCCGAGGGTGCGAGTGGCGAGGACAGGACAGCGGGAGCACCGATCTCGTAGAGCTGGGATGTGCAGGCTTCGATGAAGCCGGACCCTCCGCGCACGAGGCGCAACGTCGCGTCGCTGATGGCGTCGTTCCACGGACGCGCCTCAGCCCTCGCCCAACCTTTGCGAAGCGAGATCGAACCCGGCCAGGTCCCACGTTGCACCACTCGATGCGGCGTGTCAGCAAGCGCCATTGGCATCTCCATCGTTCCTACCGCTGCGAGTAGCGTAACCGCGGTTGGTGCAGGCCCGGTCCATGCGAGAATCAAGGCGTGCCCTTGCTTCTCGTGTCCCATGAACTGAGTCGCCACCATCGAACGCCGCAGGGCCATCCCGAGCGCGTGGCCCGCATCGAATCCGTGATTGCGGGACTCCGGGCGACACCAACCGCGATCCTCGAACTGGAGGCGCCGGCAGTCGACGCGTCGGTTCTCACCCTCGTCCACGACGAGAGATACGTGGACGAGTTTCGCCGGTTCTGCCGGTCCGGTGGCGGTTACCTCGACCCGGACACGTATGCCGTCCCTGCCTCGTGGGACGCCGCACTTCACGCTGCTGGCGCCGGTCCCGCAGCGGTCGACGCCCTCATGACGAGCGCGGCGGACACGGCGTTCGTTGCCGTGCGCCCACCGGGCCACCACGCGGAGCGCGCCCAGGCGATGGGTTTCTGCTTCTTCAACAATGTCGCCGTGACCGCTGCGTATCTCAGGAGCCTCGGGGAGCGGGTCGCGATCGTGGACTGGGACGTTCATCACGGGAATGGGACCCAGCGGACCTTCTACAGGGACTCCGACGTCCTGTATGTGTCGCTGCACGAGTTCCCGTTCTATCCGGGAACGGGGTGGGTGACGGAGACGGGTGGTGGACCGGGGGAGGGGACGACGGTCAATATCGCCGTGCCATCGGGCACGAGCTCGACGTCGTACCTCGCTGCCTTCTCGCGCGTTGTCCTTCCGATCGTGTCGCAGTTCTCTCCCGACTGGCTCCTCGTGAGCGCAGGCTACGACGCGCACCGGTCGGACCCGCTCGGGGGCTTGCTGCTCGAGACGAATGACTATGCAACGATGGCCACGGCGCTCGCCTCCATCGTGCGGCCGTCGAGGACCATCGCGTTCCTCGAGGGTGGATACGATCTCGGAGCCATCGCGGCGTCGGCATCGGCCACCGTGGGAGGGACGCTTGGACTCACCGGTTCACCCCTCCTTCCCAGCACGATCTCAGGATCGGCTGCGCGAGTGGTCGACCTGGCCATCGAGGCGCTGTCGCCGTACTGGGAAGTCGTTTAAGGACGGCCCTGGACACGCCGATACCCCACGTGGCTGCACACGCGTGGGAGGAAACCGCCGATGGACGAGTTGCCAACGCTCGATGAGCTTCTGTCGAAGCTGATCACCACAGGAGGTTCCGACCTCCATCTCAAGGTGGGCTCTCCGCCCGCCTACCGCATCGACGGCGTCCTGCATCTCGCCGAGCTGCCCATGCTCACTGCCGAGACGACGGCCGAGCTCCTCGCCCAGCTCGTGCCCGAGCGATTCGCATCCACCGAAGGCAGGACCGACTACGACTTCGCCTATGGACGACCCGGTCTCGGACGATTCAGGGTGAACTCGTACCGCCAGCGGGGTTCGGTGAACATCGTCGTTCGTGCCGTGGCACCATCGAGCCAGACCTTCGCCGATCTCGGACTGCCGGAGACGGTTGCGAAGGTGTGTGATGAGCACGATGGCCTCATCCTGGTAACGGGACCGACCGGGTCAGGGAAGACGACCACCTGTGCGGCCATCATCGACTACATCAACACGAACAGGCGCACGAACATCATCACGATCGAGGACCCGATCGAGGTGACCCACAAGGACAAGCGTTCCATCGTCAGCCAGCGTGAGGTCGGCGTGGATACCGAGTCCTTCGAGGCTGGAATGCGTTCGGTTCTCCGCCAGGATCCGAACGTGATCTACGTCGGGGAGATCCGCAACCAGGAGACGCTCGACGCTGCGTTGATCGCCGCCGAGACAGGTCATCTCGTCATCTCGACGATGTACACGATCGATGCGGTCGAGACCGTGCACCGGATCCTCGATACGTTCCCTCCCTACCACCAGAGACGCGTCCGGCAGATGCTTGCGACGTCGTTGCGGGGCATCATCTCCCAGAGGCTGTTGCCGAGGATCGAGGGGCAGGGCCGCGTGCCGGCGGTCGAGTTGATGCTCGGCGTCGAGGTGATCAAGGAGCGGCTCATCGATCCGGAGAAGCTGCCGAAGCTGTACGAGACGATCGCCGAGGGCGCCTTCTACGGAATGCAGACGTTCGACCAGGCGATAACGGCAAGGTATGAGTCGGGCGAGGTTTCGTTCTCGGATGCCCTCATGCACGTGACGTCGCCCAGGGACTTCAAGATCGCAACCGGCGTGATGTCGTCGCCGCCCCCTCCGTCCTCCCTGGTCTGACACTGCGAGGTCGCCTCGCACCGGGCCGTCGCCTACCCTCGTGCCATGCCCGAGTACACGTGTCGCGACTGCGGCGACTCGTTCAGCCTGCCGCAGTCGGTCGTCGATCGCTACCCCGGTTGGGCGCCAGCGCAATGCCGCACATGCCGTGACGGGGCGAAGGCACCACGCGGTAGGGCCCGCTCGCCGAAGGAGATCCAAGGAGATCCGACGACGGGTGTGTTCACCGACGGCAGCTCGGTCCCGAACCCTGGTCCCGGTGGTTGGGGGGCCGTGTATGTGGTCGACGACGAGATCGTGGCGGAGGCATGCGGGCACAGCTTCGAGGCGACCAACAACCGGATGGAGCTCGAGGCTTTGATCAACGCGGTCGACCTGGTACCCAAGGGCACACCGACCACCGTCTACTCGGACTCGAACCTCGCTGTGCGCACGGTCAACGAGTGGGCCGCCGGTTGGGAGCGCAACGGATGGAAACGCAAGGGCGGTCCCGTGGAGAACCTCGACCTCGTCAAGCGGGCTTATCGGGCCTTCAGGGAGAGGCCCGAGTTGGACCTCGTCTGGATCCGCGCCCATGTCGGGTATCGCTGGAACGAGTACGTGGACGCCCTTGCGAACCGTGCCCGGTCGGAGGCGCTCGATGATTCCTGATCGCCTGCGACCGGTGTTCACGGATGCAGTCATCGACCTCGCCCGCCGTTTCGAGGACGCTGGTCATCGGCTGTTTCTCGTCGGGGGCTCCGTCAGGGATGCGCTGCTGTCGCGCGAAAGCAGCGATCTCGACTTCACGACGTCAGCGCGACCTGACGAGATCGAACGCATCGGCGAGCCATGGGCCCACTCGACGTACCTCGCAGGAAAGGAATTCGGAACCATCGGACTGGTCCGCGATCACACCACTCACGAAATCACGACATTCCGCTCCGAGATGTATCGCGACGACTCGAGGAAGCCGCAGGTCACCTTCAGCCCGTCCCTCGAGGAGGATCTCTCGAGGAGGGACTTCACGGTCAACGCCATGGCGATGCTCGTGCCCGTCGATCCGAACACGCAGCCCGAGATGATCGACCCTCATGGAGGCCTCGCCGACCTTGCATCGCAGCTCCTCCGCACCCCGATGGACCCCGAGATCTCGTTCGGCGACGATCCCCTCCGCATGCTGCGACTGTTCAGATTCGTTTCGACACTCGGCTTCAGGGCGGACGAGGCTGCCGCCGCTGCAGTCGTCCGAATGCACGATCGGCTCTCGATCGTTTCGTCCGAGCGCATTCGGGCGGAGTTCGACAGGTTGATGACCGGTCACAACGTCGCAGAAGCGCTCGCCGAGCTCGTCGAGAGTGGCCTCGCGGACATGTTCATCCCCGAGATCCCGGCGCTCGCCCTCGAGCAGGATCCCGTCCACAGGCACAAGGATGTGCTCGCCCACACGATTGCAGTTGTTGCCAAGACGGACAGCGAGAACCTCCGTTTGCGTCTCGCTGCGTTGTTCCACGACATCGGGAAGCCCGCCACCAGAGAGTTCGTCGATGGCGGTGTGACGTTCCACCATCATGAGGTCGTCGGAGCCCGCATGACCCGCAAGCGGATGCAGGCCTTGAAGTACCCGAAGGACACGATCGACGACACCGCGGACCTCGTGTTCCTCCACATGCGTCCCCACACGTTCAAGATGGGATGGACGGACTCGGCAGTTCGACGTTACGTCCGCGACGCGGGTCCCCTCCTCGAAGACCTCAACGCGTTGGTGCGCGCCGACGTGACGACACGGAACGAGAGGCGTGCCCGCACGATCGAGAACAGGATCGATGATCTCGAGGCACGCATCGCAGACCTGATGGAGCGTGAGGAGCTGCAGAGCCTTCGGCCCCCCATCGACGGCAACGACGTGATGCACCATCTCGGTCTCGAGCCGTCACGGACCGTCGGCGAGATCATGGACATGCTCCTCGAACGCCGAATCGAAGAGGGGCCGTACACCCCCGAGGAGGCCTACGCGATGCTCGACGAATGGAAGGCGTCAACAAGCCCGTCGTCGTAGAGGAGCGCGGTGACTACCCGGAGGGCCGAGGGCGATCAGCCCTGCTTCGTCGTCAGTCCACCGTGGTAGACGCCGCGAACGGGAGGGGCCTTACGCGAAGTGCGCGTCTCGCGCACGTGGCGGGCAACGACGAGGCTCGTCACGGTCGCCCACATGCACCACAGCGAGATCAGCCCCGCTCCGATGAGTACCGACAGCAGGGCAACGACGGGCAGGTTGAGAGCCCCGAGCAGGGCGAGGCGGCGGTGCGAGGAGAAGAGCAGGGGCGCGCAAACCGCTACGACGTAGAAGCAGGTGACCGTGCCGCCTGCGGGGATGGCGACCTCGTACGCGATGAATCGCCCACCGATCGACGCTCCGTAGGGGTTCGTGGCCAATGAGGACAGGAGGACCAACGAAACCGCGATTCCGAGGGCGACGAACCCGTGCATCCACGACCGCTTGAACCCTGACGGCTCTGAGAGTGCAACGGCCGACGGCACGAGGATTGGTACTACGCCCAGGGCGATGACGAGGTACAGGGTCACTGCGATCTCTCCGGCGTGTGCAGGGACGCGCCCGAGGAGTCCCCACCATGCAACTGCCTCGATCAGCTGGTGCGTCGCGAGCACCAAGGGAACTGCCGCCAGGACCATCGAGGGTCGATCGTCAGAGTGGAGCACGGCGTCGACGCCGATGCCTCCGATGACGAGACCTGCGACCAGGTCGGCTTCTGGCGAGTAGCACATGGTCCACCGCGTCCACTCACTCCCATCATGTCACGATGCACCACCACAGACCACACGCACGTCACCCTCACGGGTGTCGATACGCAAGTGAATAGGCTCATGCATATGCGTATACTCACGGGATGGTCACCGCAGCGGTCCTCGGCGCCTCCGGCTACGCCGGGGGCGAACTCATTCGCCTCCTCGACGCCCATCCATCGATGGAGGTCGCCTACCTGGGTGCCCACTCACGGGCAGGGACGCGCCTCGCCGACATCCACCCCAACCTCACCGGAGGGGACCGGATCCTCGGATCTCTCGATCCCGAGGGTGCCGCGGGTGCCGAGGTCGTCTTCCTCGCACTGCCCCACGGTGCGTCGGCTGAGCCGGCGATGGCACTGCGGTCGACGGGGGCCAAGGTCATCGACCTCGGAAGCGACTTCCGGTTCGATGATGAGGCCAGATACCGGGAGGCGTACGGCGATCCCCACCCGTATCCGGACGAGCTCGGCGGTTGGGTGTACGGCCTGCCGGAGTTGTTCGGAGACGCGATCGCAGGTGCCACCACCGTTGCCGTTCCCGGTTGCTACCCGACATCCGCGGTCCTCGGTCTCGGCGCCCTGGTGCTCGACGGGTTGATCGAGGGATCCGGGATCATCGTGGACTCCATGTCGGGTGTCTCGGGTGCGGGGCGA
>CAZYGP010000078.1:0-9069 GCA_964647265.1 uncultured Acidimicrobiaceae bacterium
GAACGCTGCGATGCGTGCCCCTCAATATCACACAGCCCGTCACGTTTGTGAACCCACTTTCTCCGTCGGAAAGGTATGCGACGCGCGTTCCTATCCCCATCGAGGACCTTCACGAGCATCCAGCCCTTGATCCGCCGATCCTATGATCCCGCCGATGCCGGATACGTCGACCCTGCTCATCGTCGCCTTGGCGTCCGTCGTGCTGGTCGTCATTCCGGGACCTGCGGTCGTATACATCCTCACCCGGTCCATCAGCCAAGGACGAGCGGCGGGTCTTGCCTCGTCGGCTGGGGTCAACCTCGGCTCGGCGGTGCACGTGGTCGGTGCCGTGGCGGGATTGACCGTCCTACTTGCCAACTCGGCTGCGGCCTTCGCCCTCATCAAGTGGGCGGGCGTCGCATACCTCGCATGGATCGGACTCCGTACCCTCCGCTCCGGAGACGTCGCCTTCACCACCACTCCCTCGGCGCCCGAGCCATTGCGTCGCGTGTTCACTCAAGGCGTGATCGTGAATGTCTTGAATCCCAAAGTCGCAATGTTCTTCCTGGCATTCCTACCCCAATTCGTCGACCCAGCGTCACCCGATGCTGCACTCCAGTCCCTCGTGCTGGGTATGACCCTCGTCGCGATCGGCCTCGTCAGCGACTCGGCGTACGCGATACTCGGGGGATCCATCGGCGGCGTGCTCCGATCTCGGCCTTCGGCTGCGCGAAGGACGCGCCAGGTGTCGGGAGCCACGTATCTCGCCCTCGCGGGAGTTGCCGCGGTGACCGGATCGCGCACCTGACCGCGCGGTGGCAGCACCGAAGGCGGCAATGGGGCACGCCGACGGAACCACCGAAATGGTGCTGACAAAGCGGGGACCATTCGATATAATTACATAGTCAACAACTTAGGATTTTGATATGCGATTGGAGCTGACCAAGAAGACGGACCTCGCGTTCCAAGCCCTCGAGGCGATCGCCGCGTTCGGCGGCGACAGGGTCGGAGGGGCTGAACTCGCGGAATTGCTCGACGTATCGCCCCAGTACCTCCCCCACGTCATGGCACCGCTCACGAGGTCGGGATGGGTCGCCTCCGTCTCCGGTCCACACGGTGGATACGTCCTCGCGTACAACCTCGAGACCATTTCCCTCCTCGATCTCATCGAGGCAGTCGAGGGCCCGCTCGATGAGACCCGCTGCCTCCATCTCGGCCCGATCCACCGGGGCGGGAACAGCTGCGCACTGCACGGTCCGTGGACCAGGGCACGCGAAGCGCTCATCGCCGAGCTGAGCGCAACCCGCATCACCGACATGCTCAAGGTCGGTACCTGAACCACCACGCCCGGCCGAACCCACCCATTTCCCTGAGCGGTTCCGCAACCACGACTCGCACGGCGCCCGACGAAGATCCCCACCCGCACATTGCCACTGGCATTCCCGAGGGTTCATTGATACTATTACGGAGTCGGATAGTCAGGAACTTGGGATCACATGCGGCTGCAACTCGATCAGCGAACTGAATTGGCAGCCCAGGCCCTCATCGTGTTGGACGTCGACGATCCCGGCCACCAGCCTGGAGCAGGGATCGCCGATCGCCTCGACATCAGCCTCGACTACCTCACGAAGATCCTCGCTCCACTCATCCGTGAAGGTTGGATCGCTTCGGCACCGGGCCGCGGTGGCGGATATCGGCTGACGAAGAGCCTCCACGACCTCTGCGTCCTCGACCTCATCGAAGCGGTCGAGGGTCGGGTCGACAGGAATCAGTGCATGCACGGGGACTCCCGGAACCTGCCCACCGAACTGTGCAGATTGCACGATCCGTGGGTACGGGCCCGGGAGTCCCTGTTACGAGAACTGGAAGAGACACCACTTGCACTAGCGCGTCTCTCCAGCCCTACGAAGGGAGAGTAGACAATGACAAGCAGAGCGCGAACGTCCTGGTGGCGCAAGCGATCGGTACTCGTGGCCATTGGTCTCGTGGCGGTGTTCGCCTTGGTCCTCCAGGCCTGCACGAGTGGCTCGGGGAACAGAGGTTCGTCACTGGACGACATCAACGACCGGCGTGCCAACGCAGGACTGGGTGCCCTGTCCGAGGACCAGTTCATGTCCGCCGGCATGACGTACCTGCCATCGGGTGAACACGATCCCTACATCATGTTCTCCTCAGGTGGCCACGCCGGCCAGATCTTCGTCATCGGCGTGCCTTCCATGCGTCTCCTCAAGACGATCGGCGTCTTCACGCCGGAGCCATGGCAAGGCTGGGGGTACGGGAACGTCGGGCAAATGGAGATCCTCGCAGCGGGCGATGTCGATGGCAGGGAGGTGAGGTGGGCCGATACACACCATCCTGCGCTCTCCGAGACCGACGGCGACTACGACGGCGAGTGGGTGTTCATCAACGACAAGGCGAACGCACGGATCGCCGTGATCGACCTGCGTGACTTCGAAACGAAGCAGATCGTGAAGAACCCGATCGCCATCAACGACCATGGCGGCACGATGGTCACACCCGACACGGAGTGGATCATCGAGGGAGGCCAGTACGCCACACCGCACGGTTGGGAATACGCACCGATCGAGTCGTACGAGACCGACTACAAGGGGATGGTCACCCTCTGGAAGTTCGACCGCGATGCCGGACGGGTCGACGAGTCCCGCTCGTTCGCTCTCGAACTCCCACCGTACTGGCAGGACCTGTGCGACGCCGGCAAGCTCGTGTCCGATGGTTGGATCTTCTGCAACTCGTTCAACACCGAGATGGCGACGGGCGCAGGCGAGGACGGCAGCGGGGAGAACTTCGAGGCAGGGGCATCGGCCCGTGACAACGACTACCTCCATGTCATCAACCTGAACAGGGCGGCAGAGCTCGCCGAGGCCGGGCAGACCTTCGACGTGAACGGGTTCCCCGTCATCGGCCTCCAGACCCTGATCGACGAGGGAGTCCTCTACTTCGTACCGGAGCCGAAGAGTCCCCACGGTGTCGACATCGCCCCCAAGGGCGACTACATCGTGATCTCGGGAAAGCTCGACCCACACGTCACGATCTTCTCCTTCGAGAAGATCCAACAGGCGATCGCCGACGAGAACTGGGAGCCCGATCCATTCGGCGTCCCCGTCCTCGACTTCGACGCGGTGACGGAGGCACAGGTCGAGCTCGGCCTCGGTCCGCTCCACACGCAGTTCGATGGTGACGGATACGCGTACACGAGCCTGTTCCTCGACAGCGCGGTGGCGCGATGGAGCCTCGGTGGCGAGAACTACCGCGGCGACGACGGGTGGAAGCTGGAGGGGACCGTACCGGTCCACTACAACATCGGGCACCTCGCAGCACCGGAAGGAGATACGGTGAGCCCCGACGGCCAGTACGTCGTTGCGCTCAACAAGTGGTCGATCGACCGCTTCTTCCCGCCCGGTCCGCTGCTTCCGCAGAACTTCCAGCTGATCGACACGTCGATGGCTCCGGATGCCAAGCCGGATACCGGCGGCATGACGGTGATGTACGACATGCCGATCGGTATGGGCGAACCGCACTATGCGCAGATCATCAAGGCTGACAAGCTGAGTCCGTGGGAGGTGTACCCGGAGATCGGCTGGGATCCCCACACGATGAAGGTCGACCCGAACGCGCCGCAGGCCGGCACGGAGAGGATCGAACGCAATGGGAACCAGGTGGAGATCTGGATGACGGCAATCCGGAGCCACTTCAAGCCCGATCGGGTGGAGATCAACGAGGGTGACGAGGTGACGTGGCACATCACGAACCTCGACACGAGCTTCGATGCGACGCACGGGTTCGCGCTTCCTGCATACAACATCAACCTCAGCCTCGAGCCGGGGGAGACGGCGACGGTGCGTTTCACCGCCGATGGGAGCGGCGTCTACCCGTTCTATTGCTCGGAGTTCTGCTCTGCGCTGCACCTCGAGATGGCCGGGTACTTCCTGGTCAAACCCAGCGAGTAGCCAAGCAAGGAGATGACCGTGTCTGTCCGAAACCGGATTCTGGGGCCGGAGATCCCGGAGGGTCTCACCCCGGAGGAGAAGCGTCGATATCAGCTACCGACGTGGCTGTTCGCAGGAGCCACCCTGCTCCTGATCGTCTCGCTCCTCCTGCCCTACTGGGTGCTGAACCTCTCTGCGCCCCAGTTTCCGGACGGACTCAGGGTCATGGCGTACGTGAACAGGCTCGTCGGCGACGTCGCCGAACTCGAGGGGCTCAACCACTACGTCGGCCTCGGGTCGTTCGACGACGGGGCCGTCTTCGAACGGTCCGTGGCCGTGGTCGCGATCATCACGATCTCGCTGCTCCTGGTCGCCGCCTTGCGGATCCATTCCCGATGGGTGGCACTCCTGGTCCTGCCCGCGTTGGTGTTCCCAATCGTGTTCCTCGCGGACCTGCAGTACTGGCTGTGGCGATTCGGGAACAACCTCGATCCGAGGGCTCCGTTCGCCGCAGCGGTCGGGGAGTTCACTCCACCGATCCTCGGTCCCGCCGAGATCGCACAGTTCGACACGCTCGCCCTCCCGGGACCCGGCCTGATCCTGGCGTTCATTGCCTCAGGTCTCATCGCTGTCGGTCTCGTGCTCCACCGACGCGCCTGGAAGCCGCTCATCGAGCGCGCACCCGGTGACCAACCGTGACCATGCCCTGGCTCCTCGCACTCGTCACCATGCTCGGCACCCTCGCCGCATCGCCTTCTGAGGCATCGACGGACCTCCAGGCGTTGATCGACGCAACGCCGCCCGGAGGGACGTTGACACTCACAGCGGGTACCTACGACGCACCGGTGACGATCACGAGCCCGATCACGATCATCGGAAGCCACGACGCCGTCGTCGACGCACGCGGCGTCGGCTCCGTCATCACCATCGAGGCCCCTGACGTGACGATCGATGGCATCACGATCCGAGGCTCCGGGACCTCACTCGATCGCGAGAACTCGGGCATCACATCCCTCGACGCACCGAGGGTGACGATCATGAACACGATCCTCGATGACGTCCTGTTCGGGGTCTTCCTGCGGACAGCGCCGGACTCCGTCGTGCAGGGCAACACGATCGGTGCCAAGGACGTCGACATCGCCAGGCGCGGTGACGGGATCCGGCTCTGGGAGAGCCACCGCTCGGTGGTCGAGTCGAACGACATCACCGGGGGAAGGGACCTCGTCTTCTGGTTCACCGACGGCATCGTCGCGACGGGCAACACCGTGCGCGAGGGCCGCTACGGACTCCACCTCATGTACTCGGACGACGCACTCGTCGAGGGCAATGACCTGAGCCACAACTCGGTGGGGGCATTCCTCATGTACTCACGACGCGCCACCGTCCGCAACAACGTCTTCTCCCACAACTCGGGACCGAGTGGATACGGGGTCGGCCTCAAGGAGATCGATGACGTCGTGATCGAGGGGAACAGGCTGGTTGCGAACCGCGTCGGCATCTACCTCGACAACTCGCCGACATCAGTCGAATCGACAGGCCTGGTCGCGCAGAACCTCATCGCGTACAACCGCGTCGGGGTCCTCTTCCTCCCGAACGTGAAGCGGAACACGGTTGTCGGGAACACCTTCATCGACAACGCCGAACAGGTGGGAGTCACCGGATCGGGATCATTCGGCGGCAACGAGTGGAACGCCCGGGGAGCGGGCAACTACTGGAGCGACTACGCCGGGTACGACGCGGACGGTGACGGCGTCGGCGAGGTCGTGTACCGGGTCAATGACCTCTACGACACGATCACCGACCGGCACCCCCAGCTCGCCTTCTTCGACGAAACCCCCGCGGCCAAGGCGATCGACATCGCCGCGCGGATGTTCCCGGTGTTCCGGCCGGACCCGCTGGTCGAGGACACCCATCCGCTGATCTCACGGCCGGCATTGGCGCCGGTCGGGCGAACGATGGACGAATCCGGCAACCTCGCCATGGGACTGACGGCCATCGCCATGATCGCGTCGGGCCTGACGATCGTCGGCGTGCCTGTCCTCCGGTCCCGGAGCGTTCGACGGGAGGTCATACCGTGATCACGATCGACCATCTGACGAAGACCTATGGACCGACGACGGTCGTCGACGACGTGTCACTCGCCGTTCCCGATGGTGCTGCATACGCCTTCTGGGGACCGAACGGTGCAGGCAAGACCACGGTGATCCGCTGCATCCTCGGACTCGTCGCCTACGACGGCACGATCACGGTCGAAGGCATGGACGCCAGGAGCAGGGGCAAGGCCGTCCGGTCGATCATCGGTTACGTGCCGCAGGAACTGGCGTTCTACGACGACATGGCGGTCATCGACCTCCTCGACTACTCGGCCGCACTCAGGGGACTCGGCCCCAACCGCGTCGAGGAGGTCGCAGGGACCGTCGATCTCGGCGGCCACATGGACAAGAAGGTGTCCGAGCTCTCGGGGGGTCTCAAGCAACGACTCGGCATCGCGTCAGCGCTGATCCCGGATCCACCGATCCTGCTTCTCGACGAACCGACATCGAACCTCGACGCCCATGCACGGGACTCCGCGATCGAGCTCCTCATCTCCCTCAGGAACCAGGGCCGCACGTTGCTGATCACCTCGCACCATGCCGACGAGGTCGGCATGCTCGTCGACTCGGTCGTCGCGATGGACCAGGGTCGCATCACCACGATCTGTCGGCCCGAGGACCTGTCCGAGGAGGTGGGACTCAAGGCGTGGATGCAGCTCATCCTCTCGAACGGATCGGCGGACCATGCGCTCGAGGTCCTCGACCGCTCCGGGTTCGTCGCGAGGCGAAACACGGGCGGCATACTCGTGGAGGTCTCCGCCCAACGAAAGGGCGCAGCCCTCGATGCGCTCCACGCCGCAGGCATCCGGATCGACGACCTCGAGGTGTGGCGATGACGACCGCGACCGTCCAGTCGGTCAGTGAGCGGCCGGAGGTACGCCTCATCGCGACGATCGCATCCAAGGAGATCCGTGATGCCGCACGGAGCAGGTGGTTCTGGATGTGGACGGCGGCCTTCACCGGTCTGGCGGCGTTCATGGCATCGGCGGCGCTTCCCGGATCACAGGTGTCCGGCGCAGGGACCTTCGGGCGCACCGCGGCCTCCCTCGTCGCACTCACCCAGATCATCGTGCCGCTGATGGGCCTGACGCTCGGTGCCCACTCGATCGCGGGGCAGCGCGAGAGTGGTTCCCTCCGCTTTCTCCTCAGCCATCCGATCTCGCGCACCGAGGTGTTTCTCGGCACGTTCCTGGGACTCTCCGCCGCCCTCGCCGCGACCGTGCTCACCGGTTTCGGAGCAGCAGGCATCCTCACCATGGCCAGGGGAGGCGGCACCGATGCAACGAGCTTCATCATGATCGCCGTCCTATCCTGGCTGCTGGCGGTCGCCATGTTGGGGGTTGGCATGCTGATCTCGACCTTCGCCGCGCGAACCGCCACGGCCCTCGGCATCGCCGTCTTCGTGTGGCTCGTGTTCGCGTTCATCGGTGATCTGGGTTTCATGGGCACGTCTGCGGCCACGAGTATGCCCACGGAGGTCCTCCTCCTGTCCGCAGTGATGAACCCCGTCGAGGCCTTTCGCCTCGCGTCCCTGACGGCCTTCGAGGGTTCGCTTGACGTCCTCGGGCCAGCAGGGCAGTACGCCGTAGACCGCTTCGGTGACGGTCTCGGCACCCTGTTGATCGGTGTCCTCGCCCTGTGGGCGCTCCTCCCGGCGGCTGTGGCCTGGGCGAGATTCGCCACGAAAGGAGACGTATGAGGCATGCGCGCCAATCCGACGTATGGAACCGGAGTGCCTGGAACCGGAGTGTCCACCTCCTGGTCGGAATCCTGATCCTCACGGCGGGATGTGCGTCAGCGGACAGCACCGAACCGCCCGGGATCAACTATGGCCGCGACCTCTGCGTCGAGTGCGGGATGATCATCCAGGACGCCCGATTCGCAACGGCCTACCGGCTCGGCGACGGCACGGAGAAGCTCTTCGACGACGTCGGCGACATGATCGTCCATCTGCGACGAACCGGCGACTCCGTGGCTACGGCAGAGATGTGGGTCCATGACTACGACACCGAGGAATGGGTCTCCGTCGATTCGGCGTTCTTCGTGCCGACCCTTTCGGTCGCGAGCCCCATGGGGCACTCGATCGTCGCATTCTCCGACGAGGGGCGGGCATCGGCATTCGCCGGCGATGTCGACGGCGAGGTGATCACCTGGGACGTGCTGATGAACCTTCCCGCGATCGACGGCCTCATCGGTGATCACCACGGGCACGGGGCCGCCGAATCGCCGCCATCGAGCGGAGGCCACCGTGGCGACCACTGACAGCGACATGGGAAATGATGCAGATCTCGATGGTTCACACACCAGAAACTCGAATACAGTCGATGGAAAGGAGCACAGAATGAGATACACGAAAGTGGCGGTGTTGATCGCCCTTCTCGCACTCGTTCTCGCCGCGTGCGGCGGTGGCGAAGGAGGAGACGGCGGATCGACGACGACGACGCCGGGAGCAGTAGGTGCCGGGGACCCCGTCGCTGGGGCGCCGGTGTACTCAGGGACCTGTGCCACATGCCATGCCCCTGACCTGTCGGGAATCGACGGCCTCGGGAAACCGCTCGCACCGAGTGACTTCGTGGCGTCCAACTCGGAGGCGGACCTTGTTGCGTTCCTCAAGGTCGGACGACCCGCTGGCGACCCGCTCAACACCCAGGGGGTCGACATGCCACCGAAAGGTGGGAACCCGTCGCTGACCGACCAGGACCTCGCCAACGTGTCGGCATACTTGAAGGCCCAGCAGTAGCCACACGCAGCGGCGGGTAGGGACCTGATGACCCGCCACCGCGTCGTCACATATGGTCGCTCATTCCGACGTCGAGCCCTATATTGCAGACCACTTGACTAAGGAAACACCATGCGACTCGAGATGACCAAGAAGTCGGACCTCGCCCTCAAATCGTTGCGCTGTATCGGTGACGCGAAGGGCGAACTCGTCGCAGGCAAGTGGCTGGCGGACAAGCTCGGCATCACGACGCACTACCTCCCCCAGGTCATCTCACCGCTCGTGAAGGCGGGCTGGGTCGCTTCGACGCCGGGGCCCCGTGGCGGCTATC
>CAZYGP010000079.1:0-5933 GCA_964647265.1 uncultured Acidimicrobiaceae bacterium
CCGGCCGATGTGCCGTACGGCTCGCCGCAGCTCGGTTCGAAGTACCAGGGCCAGAGGGGTCCGACGGCATCGGCGATGCACCGCGACTTCGAAGGGACCAGCTGAGCCACGACCGCTCCACTCATCGCGCGGAATCAGAGAGCGGAGGCGCTGTCGACGGATCGGGGCAGGGCGTCGACGGTTGCGGGACACCCCGCACAGGTGACATCGACTGGCATCGACACCCCGCGTTTGACATATCCGAGCGCAAGCGGCTGACACGAAGCGACGGACGTCACCCGACCTACCGTTTCACCATCGAGAACGAGGTCGTCACCGACCCCGACCGCCGCGCACGGGTGGAATCGCACCTGGACGAGTCGTCGCGGCGGGGCGGCATCGCGGTAGTGGACCCTGGCGACGATCTCCTGGCCCGTGTAACACCCCTTCGTGAACGAGACGGTCTCACCGACCAGACCGGTCATCGCCGGAGTCGTCCCTTCGGAGATGTCGCTGCCCATGGCGGGCCATCCGGCCCAGATCCTCATGGACTCGAACGAGTCGGCATCGACCATGGGAACACCGGCTGGATCGGGGAGATCGGGTCCGACGACATCGAGGCCCTCGACGTCGCCCCACGTGACCCGTGCGACGACGGGAGCATCTGCCTGAACCTCCGAAGCGCCCGGACCGCGGTACGCGATCGCGTCCCACGTTCCCTGCTCGAAGGAGACGTCCATACGGAAGAGGAAGCCATCGATCCGCTCACGGATCCGATCACCCCAGCCGACATCCGTATCGAGGATGACGGTCGACTCCCCGGTTCGGGTGATCCGCAGGAGTGCGACGATCTCGCTCTTCGGTTCGAGGAGGAACGACCACGCAGAGTCTCCGACGGAGAGACCCATGACGTCCTGCGTGAGCTGTGACTGGAGGTGATCGCGCGCGTCAGTGCCCTCCACGAGCACGACATCACGGGCGAACCGCGCCACCTTGAGCATCTCCATCGCTCCAAGGCTAGGAGCACACGGCCCGCCGCACGACGAACGGGCTACATGGTCGCGAACTCCGTCCCATCGGTAAGCCAGAGGTTGAGTTCGTCACGGTCGGGAAGGTGCAGGGTCCCTGAGCGCACGAAGTAGGCGACATCGACGTAGTCGATCGCAGCGGGGTCGTGTGTCGCGATCAGAACCGTCGTGCCGCGACCGGCGATGTCCTTGAGCATCTGGAGGATCCCTGCGCCCGTCGTCGTGTCGAGTTCCCCCGTCGGCTCGTCTGCGAGAAGGTACTTCGGTTCATGGACGAGGGCCCGAGCGATCGAGACCCGCTGCTGCTCCCCTCCAGACATCTCGTCCGGACGGTGGTCGATCCGCCGAAGCAGGTCCACGGAATCGAGCGCCGCCTCGACCCTTCGCTTCGCATCTGCGCCCCGCACACCGCTGAGGCGGAGGGACACATCGACGTTCTCGCGTGCTGACGCGAGCGTCAGCAGGCTCGCGGACTGGAAGACGAAGCCGAGCCTTGTCCTTCGCACCCGTGCTGCACCGGCCTCTGGGAGCTGGTCGACGCGTTCTCCGTCGATCCACACCTCTCCCTCATCGGGACGTTGAAGAAGCCCGAGCATGTGCAGCTGGGACGTCTTCCCCGATCCCGACGGTCCGAAGAGGGCTACGAACGTTCCCGTCGAGACCTCGAGATCGACTCCGAGCGCGCCGATCGCCCCGTTCGGATACCGCTTCGTCACGTTGCGCAGCTCAAGGCTCATCGTGGCCACCTTCCGGCTCGAGCAGCAGGCCCTCGGGCACGACCTTGACCCTCACGCGGTCATCGATGCCTGCCTCGATCATGAGGTCGCGAGGCAGCTGCACCATGCCTCGGTTGTCGACGGCGACGAGTTCCGACGCGCCTCGCCTGGATTGGGTGGCGATCCGTCCGTCGGCGATTCGCACGACACGATCGGTGCGTCTCGCGATCGCAACGTCGTGGGTGACCACGAGGACGGACAGACCACCGTCGTGCGAGAGCTGACGCAGCAACTCGAAGATCTCGAGCGAGGTCTCCGTGTCGAGCTCGCCGGTGAGCTCATCCGCGAGGAGGAGCTTCGGTCCCGGTGCGAGCGCCACGCAGAGGGCGAGGCGCTGTTGCTCGCCACCGGAGAGGGTATGGATGGCGGCGTGTGCCTTTCCACGGAGGCCGACGGCCTCGAGCAGGGACATGGCACGGTCCTTGCGCTTCCGCCCGGAGATGCCGCCGAGGAGCATCGGGAGCTCAACGTTCTGGGCAGCCTTGAGGTATGGGAGGAGGTTCCGCGTGAAGTCCTGCCACACGAACCCGACATCACGCCTGTAGTAGCGGGTCAGGTCACGCGAACTGATGTCCGTCAGATCGCGATCGACCACGGTCGCTCGTCCCGCGGACGGCTTCTCGAATCCGGCAAGGATCGTCAGGAGCGTGGACTTTCCTGCACCTGATGCACCGACGACTGAAATGAACTCGCCCTGTTCCATCGTCAGGTCGAGACCCTGGAGGGCGACGACCTCGAGGTTGCCCTGCTTGTGGATCTTGATGAGGTTGTGGCATTCGATGATCTTCGGCATCAGCGGTCGACCTCCCTCAGGACCTCGCTCATTCTGCGCACCGAGACACGCCGTGTCGCCCATAGAACGGACGCAATGAGGAGGATCGCGACGATGGCTATGTAGCCGGCGAGCTGCCAGCCGGGCACCGAGAGGAGGATGGAAGGCACGATCTCGACCGCAGTCTCGCCGAGCTGGAAGAAGGGGAGCATGATCACGACGAGCAGGATTCCCCCGATCACGCCGATGACCGCGCCGATTCCGATGACGACAAGCTGCTCGAGCGCGAACGTGACGCCGACGCTGGTCCGCTCGAAACCGAGGGCCCTGAGGACACCCATCTCCCTCGCCCGGCGCGACACGGCGAGCAGGACGTATCCGGTGACCCCGGCGAGTGCGAGCACGACACCGGTTGCTGCCCCGACGAAGAGGATCGCAACCAGACCGACCTGGACGGGCCGGCTCGAGAACGCCGCCTCTGCACCGCCGATGGTCCAGATCGCCTCAGGTTCATCGGTCATCTGGGAGGCAACCACGCGGATGACGGCGTCGGGGTCGTCTGTCGATGCCCACAGCTCCTGCGGTCCCTCGACCCGGGCGATCGCCCCTGATAGGGACCACGAGCCTGCGCCGTTCGCCCAGGCGTTGAATGCATCGAGATCGATGACCATGACCCCTTCGACGCGACGATCCACCGCCGTCGGAACCTGCTCGACGAAGCCCACCATCTCACCCGTGATGATCTCAGCTCCGATCGAGTACGTGGACACCGACCCGGGTGCGAGACCCGCGATCCCTGCTGCTTCTCGATCGAGGAGCACCTTGATGTCGTCGGGGATGCGCCACATCTGGGGAATGTCCGTCGTGGACCGCGTCTGGAGTGGTGGGAGTGACCAGCGCGCCACGTCGCCGGTCCGCCACAGGGGATCGGCCTCGATCTCCGCCTGTGTGGGTCGAACGGCTCCCGGAGGAAGATCCTCGTAGCGGGCCAGAGCAGCCTCCGAGGCATCGGCGTCTGGATCGACGACGAGCTGATTGACCGCCGTCATCTCGCTCGTGTCGAGGGCGACCGAACCCGAAGGTCCCACCGCAGTGAGATCTGTGAGGAGCAACGTGTCACCGTCGATCACGACTCCGCTGGTGGCATTCGACAATTCCACCCACATGGCCGTCATCGAAAGCGGAGGGCGCGGGGGCTGGAAGTAGGTGGTGTTCCGTGCCGCTCCGAGGTCGATGGCGACGTTCGTCCATGCCGTGTCCACGAAGTCGGCGTCCGCAGCCATCGTCCATACACGAGTGTCTGCATCGATCACCCTTATGAGCAGGCGATGGTCGGTGCCGGCCGCACGAACATCCGACGTCCCCTCGGCCACCGTGGGTGGCAATACGACGCCCTCGACCTCGATCGACGTCGCATCGGCGGGAATCTCGACACCGACGTCGGGAGGACCGTCGGGTCGCAGGAGAGAGAAGACGTCCTCTGGAGTGTCGGCGCCGTAGTCGCTCCGCCACGTCACGACGCTGGCGAAGTCGTCCGGACGCACGGCAAGGGTTTCGGCACGTCGTCCCGACTGGCGTGGAGCGCCGTCTGTTCTGAGCACGGGTGTTCCAAGGGACCCTTCGGGAGCGATGGCATACCCGGCGTCCTGGCCGACGATCCTGACATCGGCCCCTGCGGCGAATGCCGCTCGGTCCGCGTAGGACTGCTCGAGGGTCGCCGCGTAGGTCAGAGCGAACGCGCCGAGGCCCGTCGTGACCCACACCAGCAGAGCAAGGCGCCCATACGGCACCGGGTTCCGCCCCAGATGCCAGCCGGTCAGGGCAACCGACAGGTTGCGAGGCTTCGTGAACAGCCAACCAACCAGCTTGAGGACGTACGGGAACACCCTCAGCAGGATCAGGGCCCCGGTGAACAGCAGGAGCGCGGGAAAGATCACGGCGAGGGGGTCGAGGGTCGCTTCTTCGCCGGACTGGTTGATGAAACCCCGCAACCTCAGCTGGATGAGGAGAACGAACGACAGCGCGATCGCGAAGAGATCGATGTTGTACTTCTGCCAGATCGACTTCGTTCCCGGCCGGGCAGCGAGCGAGCGCAGCGCGAGGACTCCTCGGCGGGCGTACGGCATGATCGTCACGCCCATCGCCACGAACGTGATCACGCCACCTGCCACCATGAAGGGAACGATGGAGCGGATCTGGGACACCTCGAGTGCTCCGCCGCCCGTCAGCGTCGTGAGGGGTGGAATCCTTCCCGTCAGCCCCACGAGGAACCTCGCCACCAAAGGGGCCAGAAGGGCGGCGGTCGCGGCGATGACGAGCGACTGGCCGAGATGGATGCCCGTCGTCTGCCATGACGATGCTCCGCGGGACTTGAGGAGGGCTATCTCGGGTCCTTCCCGCTCGACGGTGAGCGCGGACGTGTAGACGAGGAAGTAGACGGCGCCACCCACGACGAGGGCGAGCATCGCGAGGATTGGGCCACCGATGACGACGGATCGGGTCGTGAACTCGGTCAGGAGAGCGGTGATGAGGGTCGTACCAGGGATCGTGCCTCCGCTGTCACGCGCCAGCTGGGCGCGGAACTGCACGAGCCTGCCCTGGAGGTCGTTCACGTCCTGCAGCTCGACCATCGGCTTGTCGAGCGGCATTCGCCACCGCTGGGTGGCCGCGGTCTGGGGAAGGCCCCGTTCTGTCCTGAGCCACGGGTCCACGGTGGCGCTCACCGGGATGGGTGCGAGCCATTGGTCGAGCACCGTCTCATCCCAGTAGACCATCCGATCCGGATCGTCGACTCCCCACACGGGAGCGGTCCTGGATGCCGCGGTGACAATCGCGGTGACCTCGACGTACTCGAAGACCTCGGGGAGCCCCGAGAACGGTTTGATGAAGAACCTATCGCCGATGCCGGCACCCGTGAGTTCGGCGACCCCTCGACCGATCATGATCTCGACGGGCTCGTACGCACCGGGGTCGACCGATCCGTCGTCGGTGTACCCGCCTTCGACGACCTCGAGGAGATCGGTCAGGTCAGGCGACGTGAAGAGACGAACCTGGAGTGCCTCCTGCGGCGGAGTCGGGTACGGAGGGCTTCCAACCTCCGCTGGGTCCGTTACCCCACCAGTGTCGACATCCTCGAGATCGTCGAACTCGTCGCACGCACTCGGGATCTCCGTTGGTGCGGTCGCTGATGCAAGGACAGCGCAGTACTGCATTCGCCAGGCACCGGCGAGAGCGATGAAGTCGATGTCGTGCCCGGCGGACACGGCCAGGGGCCCCTCCTGCCCCCACCCGGTCATCCGCCCATAGACCAGCGCCGGGTTGCGGGAGAAGCACTCGTCGGGGCCAAGACCCATCCGTTCGGCCACGCCGGGGCGGAAT
>CAZYGP010000079.1:5943-8931 GCA_964647265.1 uncultured Acidimicrobiaceae bacterium
AGTACTGCATTCGCCAGGCACCGGCGAGAGCGATGAAGTCCACGGCAGCGTCCGGTCCGGACGGGATGACGGCGAACTCACGGGTCTGGGTCCGCTCCTGCACCACCGGGTACCACGGTTGGAGCCATGCCTGTTGGGCGTCGTCGATGACCGTGCGGTTGAACTCCGCCGTTGCCGCATCGTATGCGTTGAATGTCGAGAACGCGCTGACGTCCGTCTCTTCCTGGAGCGCGTTGTCGATCGAGAACTTGAGATCGACGGCCTGAACGGACGCCTCGTAGAGCGGGACGACCACGAGCAGGGCGATCACGAGCGTTGCCCCGAGCAGGGATCCCATCAGGATCCCCTTCTTCGCCCAGACGCGCCGAGCCACGAGTCCGAGATACGTAACGATTCTCATCTGTCGAGTCCCTGAGCCTCCGGAACCGCAGCCACCCTAGGCGTTTCGAGCACCTTCTGCGCGCTGCGAACCGGCAGGGCTCGCGGTGCAGACGCGTCAGCCGCGCAGACCGGGAAGGGAGAGCCGTTCGGCATGGTGACACGCCACCCGCCGATCGCCTCGCGAGATGAGTGGTGGCGTCACAGTGGCGCAGACGTCGGTTGCGTGTGGGCACCGGTCCAGGAAGACACACCGTGTGTGGTCGATGTCAACGAGGCGGGGTGCCTCACCGGGGATGCCGCGAAGGCGGCCGGGAGTGACGCCGGGAATCGATCCGATGAGACCCGAGGTGTACGGGTGGCGTGGCTGATGGTAGATACCGGTCGCGGAGTCCTCCTCGACGATCTCCCCTCCGTACAGGACTGCCACCCGGTCAGCCAGGGATGCGACGGCGGCGAGATCGTGGGTGACGATCACCATGGCCATGCTCCGCTTTTCCTGCATGTCCCTGATGAGGTCCATGATCGAGGCGGCCACAGGCGGATCGAGGCCGTTGAGCGGCTCATCGGCGATCAGCAACCTCGGTGCCTTCGTGAGCGCCGCTGCGAGCATCGCTCGCTGCGCCATGCCCCGCGACAGTTCGTGGCTGTAGGCGTTGAACAGACGCCGCGACTTCGGGAGGCGAACCTCACCAAGGGCATCGAACACCCTCGCTTCGATCTCCTCGCTCGTGAGCTGGGAGTGGTATGCGAGGGCCTCTCCCGACTGGTCCCCGATGACAAGGGTCGGCGTCCACGAACCGATCGGATTCTGGAACACGAAGCCGACCTCTGTTCCGATCAGGCGTGCAAACTCGTCGTCGCCGTAGTCGGCGACCACGGTTCCCGACACGCGGGTCACCTTGCGCTCCTTGCGGGATCGCTTGCGTTCGGGGTCCGGTAGGGCGCCACCGGGTCTGAAGGTGTGACCCGAGTAGCGGACCTCGCCGCCTATGACCCGCGAACCCGGAGCGAGGAGGCCGAAGCCACCCATCAGGGCGAGCGACTTACCGCTTGCTGACTCACCGATCAGGGCGAGGACCTCACCCTCGCCCACGGCGAAGGACACGCCCGGAAGCACCTCGACCCAACCAGCTGAGAGCTGCTCACCGGTGTCCGTGACCGGGCCCGGAAGGTCCCTCACCGCGCGATCGGAATCGAAGACCGCAACCCGGAGGTCCTCCACCTCAAAGAGTGACGGGGGCACTGATCACCCTCTCCTCGTTGGACGTGATCCCGGCGACGGCTCCGCCTGCAACGACGAGGGCGACACCCACCCACGTCAGCAGGCCCGGCACCTCGGCGAGGAACACCGCTGCCCACAGAACTGCCGATGCCGGTTCCAGGTACATGATGACACTCACGGCCGCAAGCGGGAGCGCCTGCATTGCATCCCAATAGACATACCCGGCGAGACCCGTGAACAGGGCACCGAGGACGATGAAGCTGAGCCAGTATTCGCCGTACTGCGTGAAAGCGTTCACCGTCGCCGGCGCGAGGATGAGCGAGGCGACCGTCAACTCACCGATCGCCATCGTCAAGCCCCCGAGACGCCTGGCGACCGGTTTTCCCACAAGGAGGAGCGCCGCGAGGAACGCGGCCGAGGAGACGGCCATGACGATTCCGCGGGTGGTGGCGACACCGCCTTCGGTCGCACTCCATGGCTGGACGACGAGGACGGTGCCAGCCATCGCCACGGAGAGCGCCAACCACAGGCGCCCGGACACGGACTCCCCCAACAGTGGACCTGCGAGGATCGACGCGACGATCGGACCGACGTACAGGATGGCGAGCGCGACGGCCACCGATGCGTACTTGATCGACTCGAAGAACGTGACCCAGTGGAGAGCCAGCAACGCACCTGAGAGGCCGAGACGCCCGAGCCGACCGCTCGGCCACACCAGCCTGCGCGTCGCCGCTGCGGCTGCGATCAGTGCAAGTGCACCGAAGGTCACCCGCGCACCGACGAGGGCCGTCGACGGGACCTCGTTGCGCACGAACAAGGGAATCGCACCCCATGCCACCGCAAGGACAGCGAGCGAAACGGCTGCGACGACAGGCGACCGGGAGAGCATCACACGAGGCTAGGACGGCGGATGGGTGTCGAGTGGTGGGTGAGCCTCACGCGGGATGGATCGCGTCGAGGGCGCGTGCCCACGTGTAGGTGATCGACGCATCGATCACCTGCCCCCGCTCGAGGGACCACATGGTCCATTCGGCACACCGAGCGAGGGCCCACATGGCGATTCGGTCCTGATCGATCGCAAGCAGGCCGGCGAGTGTGGCGACACGGTCCACGATCACGGCGTGGGCGGGAGGCTCCCGAACGGCACCACGATCCTGCAGCAGAAGGGGCACCGGGTCGAAGGCGCGATCGCCGGCGACGGGCTTCGGATCGATGACGAGCCATGGCTCCCGTCGCGCTGCAAGGACGTTGCCAGGATGGAAGTCCTGGTGGAGGAGGACCCGATCACCCTCCGCGGTGAGAGGAAGGGTCTGGAGAAGATCGACACCACGCTCGATCGGGCCCAACACCCACGGCGCAGGGATCGTCAGGAGGCGCCTCATCGT
>CAZYGP010000080.1:0-8815 GCA_964647265.1 uncultured Acidimicrobiaceae bacterium
CGAGTCGCGGTCGGGGGGTCATGACCTCTCGGACGAGTCGATCGTCGACATTGAGGATCCCGGCGAGCATGTCGCGTTCGGATGCGTCGATGAGGCCGCCTTCGGCGCTGGCGCGGTAGAGGCCGGCGAGTTCCTCGGGCGAATGGACGTGGGCATAGCCGTGGTCGACCTGGAGGTTCCACAGCTTCATCAGCTTGAATGCCGAGCCGTTGAACAGGGCGACGAGCGGGCGGAACGCCCACTGGCTGATCCGCATCGGAGGAAGAGTCGCCATCGCGAGCTTCTCCGGGTAGCGCAACGCCACCGTCTTCGGAAGGAGTTCGCCCAGTACGACCTGAACCGAGGTGATCCCCACGAGCACGATTACCACCGCGGCGGCGCGGCCACCGATGCCGCCGAGCGCCGGTTCGAGCAATGGGGTGAGCTGCGCCTGACCGTAGGCGCCGGCGACGAGGCTGCTGAGCGTGATGCCGATCTGGCACGCCGCCACGTAGGCGTCGAGACGCGTGGGATCGGTCAGGATCACCAGCAGACGCGCAGCCGAGCCACTCCCCGCGGCAGCATCTTCCTGGACACGTGACCGCCGCGATCCGACGGTCGCGAATTCGGCCGCCACGTAGAGAGCGTTGAAGGAGACCATCACGGCGATCACGAGCATGGGGATGACGACGTTCATCAGGCCGCCGCCGCGGCGCCGGTGCAGCGCTCAGCATGCGGGGCCGCTGCACGCTCTGGACGAATGCGCACGATCAGAGTGACCACGAAGGGAACGGTAGCGAGGCTCAGACGGATCGCCCATGTCGTCGACCCGCGAAAGCGGCGTTGCTCGGGCCCGTTGCGGCCGGCTCGGTGTCCACCCTTCGGCGGTGCCGGAGCTTCGTCGCCTCGAGGGCCGCAAGCATGGCGACGCCGGCCGCGAAACAGATCGCGAGGTCAGCCGCACCCATCGACTCGAGTTTGAGGAACTCTCGCAGCGGTGTGTAGAGAGCCGCGAGCTGGAGTGCCACGACGAGACCGGCGATCGCCAGCATCACCGGGTTCGTGAGGAGTCCGATCGATCGAAGCGACTCGGTGGGCGAGCGGGTGCCGAGCGCCTGTGCGACCTGCATGAACGCGAGTGTCGTGAACATCATCGTCTGCCATTCGACCTGATCCGTTTCCTTGTACCAGAACCCGATCCCGAGCGACACCACACCGATGAAGATCCCTATCCAGATGGTGCTCCGTCCGAGCCCGCCCGCCCACAGGGTCTCGCCTGGCCGATGCGGGGCGCGTCGCATCACGCCGCGCTCAGCAGGCTCGACCCCCATCGAAAGTCCGAGCAGCCCATCTGTCATCAGGTTGAGCCACAGCAACTGCAGTGGGAGGAGGGCAACGGGAGAGTCGATCTCTCCACCTGCGAGCAGGTACGGAATCGGCCAACCGAGCATCACGATGATCTTGCCGAGGTTGCCAGCGACCGCGAAGCTGACGAAACGCCTGAGGTTGTCGTAGATCACCCTCCCCTCTTCGACCGCGGCGACGATGGTCGCGAAGTTGTCGTCGCGCAACACCATGTCCGATGCCTCCTTCGAGACGTCGGTTCCGGTGATGCCCATGGCGACACCGATGTCGGCGCGTTTGAGGGCAGGCGCATCGTTGACCCCATCACCGGTCATCGCCACGACGTTGCCTTGCCGTTGCAGGGCGTCGACGATGCGCAGCTTGTGCTCCGGTGACACCCGGGCGAACACCGCCACGCTGGCTGCCGCTTCGTCGAACTCGGCATCGCTGAGGCGGTCGAGGTCGACACCGGTCAGCACCCGGTCGTCCGTGGCGATGCCGAGCTCGGTGGCGATCGCTTTGGCTGTCAACGGATGGTCGCCGGTGATCATCACGGGTCGAATACCGGCGCTTCGGCACACCGCAACGGCATCTCGCACCTCCGTGCGCGGCGGGTCGATCATGCCGACGAGTCCGAGCACGACGAGTTCCATCTCGGCGTGGTCGGTGAGCACAGCATGATCCGCCGGGTCGGATCCGGTCGCGTCGTACACGCGGTACGCAACGCCGAGGACCCTTCGACCGTTGCCGGCCAGCCGATCGTTTGCATCGAGGAGGCGACGCCGCCATGCACCGTCGATTTCGATCGGACCGTCGACCGACCTCATAGCAGAGGGTCACGAGCTGGTACGCGAGCGCCTGAACTCAGGGGTTGCGCCAGGCCGCTACCAGATCCTCGCCGCGATCAGCGCCGTGCACACCTCGGCAACCGACGCACTCGACACCGACTGGTCCCAGGTCGTCGCGCTCTACGACCAGCTCATCCGCCTCGACTCCTCCCCGATCATCGCCCTCAACAGGGCCGTCGCTATCGCGGAGCTCGACGGCCCGGAGGTGGCATTGGCAGCAATCGATCGGCTCGAGGGTGAGCTCGCCGACTACCACGCCTACCACGCGACCCGCGCCGACCTGCTGCGCCGGCTGAGCCGTTACCCGCAATCCCGCGCCGCATACGACAGAGCAATCGAGCTGGCTGGCAACACCGCCGAGACCGCCTACCTCCTGGGTCGACGTGACCAGCTCGACCGATGACAGCAGGTCACCGTGTGGTGTCGACCGCCCGTGAGGCGCGTTCGATCCTGACGAGCATCGCGGCTGACGGCGTGACCTTGCCACTCACGTACGTACTCAGTCGGGATGCGCTGGTGCCAACGAGCCGGGCAAACTCCCGGTTGGTGAGTCCTGATCGGTCGATGGCGCCGCGTACACGGGCCGCGACCTCGGTTCGATCCCTCTGGTCAGCATCGTCACGGGCGCGCTCGATCGCCAGGGCGAACAGCGTGCTCACCCCGTCAGGCTCGCGGTAGGAGAGATACCCCTCGACACGGCGAGCCACTCGCCCCCACGGGGATCGACGCACCTCGGCGAAGACAGGCTTCCAGTCGCCGACGAGCCCCCGATCGATGACGGTGATGAGCGCCTCGTAGGGCCACGTCCGGACATCATCATCCGGCGACGCGTCGACGTTGCGGAACACGACCGGCATCAGACCGCTCCGCCCAATCGAAGAGCAAGCGACCGACAGACGTCGACGACGTCCCCCCACCGGTGATAGCGCTCATCGAGGCCTTTGTAGCGGGGTAGCTCATCGATCACCTCGGTGTCGCGTGGCTTCGGATCAGCGAGTGCAATGATGAGCGATGTGAGGACGGATCCCGGCTCGCCGGAGCGATCCACGTAAGGCGGGCAAGGCCCGATCGCCCGTGGCGAAACCATGACGTGGGGAGAGCTTCCGCTCGTCCACCCGTAGCCACATCGACCCGGTGGAAGATCCGACTGACACGGTCGGCACCAGATCTGTCGGGTGCCAGCGGGATCGCTCAGTCACGACGCCGCCCCTGGGCCCTCTCCGTGCTCGTCTGATTGGACGCCGATTTCGGTGGCCTTCATCGCCACCCACACCGGGACCCCCTTGTCGAGGCCCATTTCCGCCGTGGCCGCTTCGGTGAGCTCGACGGTGAGCGGCAGGGGCGCCCCGGTTCTCAGGCGGACGCGAGATCCGAGATGCTCGACCCGGTCCACGGTGGTCGGCCAGCTGTTCCGCGGGCTGCCCTCAGGGCGAGTCCCATGGAGAGCGACGGCAGTGGGGTGGATCGTGAGCAACACCGGACCGTCGGCTTCGATGTCGGCGATGTGGATCAGCTGGCTTCCGGTATCGACAAGCCCACCTGAGGCATTTCCGCTGATGAGGTTGGAGCCGGCGAGGTCTGCCGCATATTGGGTCCGTGGCCGGAGCCGAATGTCGTCTCCCGTGCCGCTCTGGGTCACGATCCCTTCTTCGATGATGTGGACATCGTCGGCGAGGAGGAAGGCTTCGGTCGGGTCGTGGGTGATCAGAAGCCGAGGGCCTGCGAAGGCTTCGAGGTGCTCGGACAGGGTGTGACGTAGCTCGGTCCGGGTGGTGACGTCGAGCGCGGACAATGGTTCGTCGAGGAGGAGCAGATCGGGCCCGGCAATCATGGCCCGGGCGAGCGCGACCCGTTGGGCCTGGCCTCCGGAGAGGTCGCCGGGCCTTCTCTGCTCGAGAGCTTGCAGGCCGAGGCGTCCCAGCCATTCCCGAGCCTCGGTCATTGCCTGGTCGCGAGGCACGCGCCGGGATCTGAGGCCGAATGCGACATTCTGGAGCACGCTCAGATGAGGGAACAGCAGGTAGTCCTGAAAGACGACTCCGACCTTCCTCTCCTCTGTGGGAACGAACACACCCGCCGCCGGGTCATCCAGAATCGCCCCGTTCAGTGTGATCCGCCCGGTGTCGATCGGCAGCAGTCCTGCAACAGCGGCGAGCGCAGTGGACTTGCCAGCCCCATTGGGACCAAGTAGTGCGACGGTGGTCCGAGGCGGGATCTCCATCTCGAGAGTGAGCCGGAACACGTCCGACCTTGCAACCGTGAGGTCGACTTCGAGGCCACGCGGGTTCACAGTGTCTTCCACCATCGGCCCCGGAGGGCGATCAGAACGAGCAGCGAGATGACGATCATCACCAGGCTGATCGCCACTGCAGTGTCGCGTTCGCTTTCCAAAGCGACGAACACCGCCAGGGGAAGGGTCTGGGTGCGGCCCTGGAGGTTCCCGGCGAAGGTGATCGTTGCTCCGAACTCCCCGAACGCTCGCGCCCACGTGAGGACGAGTCCGGCGAGCAGCGAAGGCGTGATCATCGGGAGGGTCACCCGACGCATCACGGTCCACCTCGAGGCGCCCAACGTCGCCGCCGCCCCCTCGAAACGCCGATCCATGTTGCGGAGGGCACCCTCGACCGTGATGACCAGGAAGGGCATGGCGACGAACGTCGTGGCGATGATGACACCCCAGGTGGAGAAGGGCAGGAGGAGTCCGGTCACCTCGCCGAGGGGTTCCCCAACCAGGCCACGTCGGCCCAGGGCGAACAGCAGGGCCGCCCCACCGACCACCGGTGGCAGGACCAGTGGCAGGGTCACGACCCCACGCGCCACCGGCTTCCCCGGGAACTCGACCCGTGCCAGGAGCCACGCCAGCGGGATCCCGAGGATCAGGGCGATCGCCGTCGCGGAGAGCGAGGCGACCATCGAAAGCCGCAGCGCGTCGGTGACGACGTCGCTGGTCAAGAGGTCGGGCAGTTCTGACCAGGGGACCCGACTCAACAGGCCGGCCAACGGCACAACAAACACTCCAAGCCCGAGGCAACCCAGGACAACCACCAGCGCCGGGGGTCGATCCAACGTCGAGCGTCGGCCGACGGATTGCCGTCTCACGGTGAAGAGAATCCGAACTCGACGAGTATCGCTTGCCCCTCGTCGGAGAGGACGAAGGCCACGAAGGCCTCCGCAGCATCTGGATTCGGAGCATCGAGAAGGACCGCGATCGGATAGTGGGCGACGACATTGTCTTCTTCAGGGATCTCGATTCCCTCGACCCCCCTGGCGGACAGGACGTCGGTCACATACACGATGCCTGCGTCCAACTCCCCCGCTTCGATCTTGGTCAGCAGCGCTCGCACGTCCGGTTCGTTCGTGTCGATCGAAGGGATCACTCCGGCACTCGCCAGAGCCTGACGGCCGAAACCTCCGCAGGGCACCTCTTCGGCACACAAGCCGATGAGCAACTCGTCGCGTCCGAAGTCCTCCAGGCCGGCGATCCCTGCGGGATTGCCTTCCGGAACAGCGATCTGAAGCAAGTTCCTGACGAAGATCTCCGCCTCCCCGGCCGCCTCACCAGCCTCGACCACCTGGTCCATGTTCGACGTGTTGGCGGACGCGAACACGTCGACAGGGGCACCTTCGAGGATCTGCTCCCTCAAACCAGAGCTCGGCCCCAGGTTCAATATCACGTCGACATCGGGGTAGGCAGCTTCGAACGCTGCCTCCATCGCGGCGAAGGCGTCGGTCAGCGACGCCGCAGCTGACACGAGAACGTCACCCTCCAGTGTCTCCCCGGGCGCTGTCGGCGCAGACCCCCCACACGCCGCCAGCGCCACCATCGCGAGGGCCGACACGGCTGACCGCACTGTCGTCACGCCACCCTCCTTCCAATCTCGTCGAGCTCATAGCCACCGACCGTCTCGAGTCGACGACGAAAGCCGGAGCTGCCCAACAGATCGAGGAGGTTCTCGACGCCCCGATCGGTCAGCCACCGTCCGTCCACCCAGAGCTCCACCACATGACGGTCCAGCGAATGGAACCCTGTCTCGGCTGCCCGTGCGGCCGGTTCGATGGTCACCGCTGGGCGACCGATGGCCGCTCCGTGACGCGCCGCCACCACGTGTCCCGCCACGCGGGGGCCGGAGACCACGCCGGGACCGCCGACAGCCTGCTCGAAGGTCTGCTGCACCGACGCCGCCTCCTCGCGCTGGACCACTTCCAACTCGCCCGCCAGCAGCTGTGACCACCACGACGAACCGATGCCAAACGGGATTGCCAGCCCCACCCTCCAGGCTGTGAGATGGAATCGGGCTGCACCGGCAGGAGCCCGGGGCAGACCACCGTCGGGACCATGGACCACCGCGGCGTGAGTCCGCCCAGCCTCCAGCGCGGCCAAAGCCGCAGAACTCGACGTCGCCACCGCCAGCCCTCCACGTCCGCCCTGGCGAAGAAGGTGCTCGACCGTCTCCAGACCCGGCTCGCATCCCGCCACCACGACGCCCGGCCGCGCGTCGGCGAGCTGCACGACCCGGCCACCCTGCATCACGCCATCGGCGACATCCCACCCATCGGCACCGATTCGCGCCGGCGCCGAGACCAGCCGGTCCCCCACCCAACCCAGACGCACCGCCGTGCCTTCTGGAGGTCTCGATCCGGAGACGACATCCACCACGTGGGGCGCCAAGCCGAACAAGTCATGCACATCCACCCCGAGAGCGGCCGCCAGCGAGAGCGCAGCGTCGACTCGCGGGAGATGCCGACCCGCCTCCACGGCGCCGACCATCTGTCGGCTCACCCCCGCCCGCACAGCCAACTCGCCCTGCGTCAGCCCCGCGGTCTCCCGCAACCGACGCAACATCGAAACTGCCATGCCCGGACCCTAGCACTGATGCCAGTATCCTGTCGATCCGTCTGGCCACCGAGGTCACCCCGCGCCGTCTTCCGAGCCGTGGCAACCATGAGTTGCCCGCGCGACCGAACCGGTTGGCAGCATGAGCTGACAACTCCCGTTTGTCAACTAGAGTTGCTGACATGCCAAATGCGCCGAGGACCGTGTTGACCGGCGATATCGACCCCGACGATGGCTTGCGCGCTGTGGTTGCGTTGCGTGCCCTCGCCGACCAACTCGAGGACGAGCATGTGGAGCGCGCAGTCCGCCAGGGCTGGTCATGGGCGCGCATCGCAGAGGGGCTGAACGTGACGCGCCAAGCCGTCCACAAGAAACACGGCCCACGACTGCGCGCTGGCGGGATCGACACCGGAAGGAACCGAAATGTTTGAGCGCTTCAGCCGCACCGCGCGCTCCACGGTCAAGCGCGCCCGCGACATCGCCGCCGCTGGCGGATCCGAGACCATCGAAGCTGAGCACCTCCTCCTCGCCCTGACCCAGACAGCGAGCAATCCAACAGCACACGCGTTGCGCTCGCTCGGAGTGACCGAGGCGACAGTTCGCAGCGCACTCGACGACGAGTTCGCACGAGCCCTCCAAACCGTCGGCGTATTGGCCCCCGCACCCGCAAGTCGACTGTTGCGTCCCAACCCGTCGACACCCAAGTGGGGTCAGTCAGCCAAACTTGCCCTCGAGCGCACACTGCAGATCGCGGTCGATCGCGGCCACAAACGCATCGACGACCGCCACATCCTGCTCGCCCTCAGCCAGGCCGAGGCGGGCGTCATCCCCCGCGTCCTGCGCGTTCTCGACGTCACGCCCGGCGGCATCGACGCCGCCCTTCGGTGACGCCCGCGATCTTGTCGGTGACAGCTTGCGCCTTTCTTACTCAGTGTTACTATGTACTGGTAGTCACTGTTGCTAGGTAGCGGGGTGTTCGGTGGGAAAGCAAATGACGGAGATGCTCAAAGGCACGCTCGAGGGAATCGTCCTCGCGATCCTGTCCGTGCGGCCGGCATACGGCTATGAGATCACGGCGTGGCTGCGGGAGCAGGGCTTCTCCGACATCGCCGAAGGCACCGTCTACGCGCTCCTCATCAGGATCGAGCGGCGCGACCTCGTTCACGTGGAGAACGTCCCGTCCGAGAAGGGGCCGCCGCGAAAGGTGTACTCACTCAACGATCGGGGAGTCGAGTATCTCGAGGAGTTCTGGAAGACGTGGAGCTTCCTCTCCGAACGGCTGGCAGAGCTCCACGAGGAGAGGAAGTAGCAATGGCCACAGGATGGATCGAGCAGATCACAGGCTCGCTGGAGCAGAAGAAGAACTACCGCCAGTACAAGGCGCGCAAGGGCGCGCTGCCCGAACCCTATCGCACGACGGTCGGCGCGCTCGAGCGGTACCTGACGTACGCGGGCGCGATCACGCGGGGCGACATCATGCTGTCGATGCTGGAGGATCTCGCCGACCTGTTCGAGCAGAGCGCAGTGGACCGTACCCCAGTGAGGGCGGTCGTCGGCGAGGATCCTGTCGAGTTCGCCGAGGAGTTCCTACGGAACTACCCGGAAGGCCAGTGGATCAACAAGGAGCGTGAGCGCCTGACTCGCGACATCGAGCGCGCCGTCGGAACCGAGGAGGGGGTCCTGTGACGGCGATGGACGCGCCCGCAGTGCCGGCGATCCACGTGCGCGGATTGGAGAAGGCGTTCGACGAACTTCGTGTGCTGCGCGGCGTGGACTTCGATGTCGGGGCGGGCAGCATCTTCGCCCTGCT
>CAZYGP010000081.1:0-8770 GCA_964647265.1 uncultured Acidimicrobiaceae bacterium
CCACATCCTCGTCGACGAGTACCAGGACACGAATCAGATCCAGGCCGACATCCTCTTCGACCTCTGTGGTCCCAGCGGGAACCTCTCGGTGGTTGGGGACGACGCGCAGTCCATCTACTCGTTCCGGGCAGCGAGGGTGGAGAACATCCTCGGCTTCTCGGATCGCTACCCCGCAGCGGCGATCGTCAACCTCGAACGCAACTATCGCTCGACCCCCCAGATCCTCGGCGTGTCGAACGCGATCATCGCCGCCTCCGAGACCGCATTCGAAAAGGAGCTGTGGACGGAGCGTCCCATCGGCGCCTACCCGGAGCTCATCACGTGCTTCGACGAGGCGGCGCAAGCCGATTGGGTGTGCGACAGGGTGCTCGAGCTCCGGGAGCGGGGAATCCCGCTCAGGGATCAGGCTGTCCTCTTCCGGACGGGTCACCACTCGGGTGGATTGGAACTCGAACTCGGTCGGAGGCACATCCCATTCGTGAAGTTCGGTGGCCTGACGTTCATGGAGTCAGCACATGTGAAGGACCTGCTGGCGATGCTACGGATCATCGACAATCCGCGGGACGAGCTTGCGTGGAACCGAGTGCTCCTCTCGATGCCGGGAGTCGGGCCTGCGACCGCTACGAAGATCATGTCGTACCTCGGGGAGGTTGCCGCCTCGGCGGACGACCTGTCGATACTCGATGCATTCCTCACCTATGACGTGCCGGTGTCGCTCGAGACCCGCGAAGTGATCGGCCTCTTGCGGTCCGGTCTCACCGATGCCCGCGGGTCCGGTCACGAGCCCTCACCGGCTGCCCAGATCGACGCCCTCGTTCCGTTCTGCGCTGCGGTGTTCCCCATCCGGTACGACGACGCTCCCGCCAGGATGGCCGACATCGAGCACCTCGCCGCACTCGGGGCCGGCTACCCGGATCGGTCCAGGTTCCTCGCCGAGATCACTCTCGACCCTCCGGCGAGTTCCAGCGGCTACGCCGACGCTCCCCACCTCGATGACGACTATCTGGTCCTCTCGACGATCCACTCCGCGAAGGGTGGTGAATGGAGCGCGGTCACCGTGATCCACGCTGCCGACGGCAACATCCCATCCGACATGGCGCTCGGGGAGCCCGGCGGTCTCGAGGAGGAGCGGCGCCTTCTCTACGTCGCATTGACCAGGGCGAAGGATCGTCTCGCCGTGACCGTGCCACAGCGCTTCTACCACCACCGCCGATCGACCAACGGTGCGCACACGTATGCGCTCGCGAGCCGATTCCTCGACGCGGCGTCCGGACTCTTCGAGGCATCGTCGTGCGGCGCGCCATCCCGGTCCGACGAATCTCAGTGGTCGGGACAGGGAACGGACGTCATCGGGAGGCTCTCGGCGCTGTGGGAGTGACCTGAGGACAAGGGTGCCGCGCCGTTCATCGTCGAAGGTCACCGAGGAGATCGTCGAACCACGACCTCGATGCGTCGAGGCACCGCCGGCTCGCAGGCTCCCAATCCACGAATGCCGGCCACACGTGCACCATCTCGGGTTCGACCACGAGGGTCAGATCGACACCGTCGCGTCTGGCGTTCTCCGCGAGCCTGAGGCTGTCCCCGAGGAGCATCTCGGCGCCACCCGCGAACACGAGCATCGGTGGGAACCCCGTCAGGTCGGCGTGGATCGGTGACACTTCGGGGATCCTCAGCTCGTCGGTGGCCGCATACCAGTGGTTTGGTGTCGACAGCTCCGACAGGGGCAGGTAGTCGGTCCTCGCGTTGGTCGCGATCGTGTAGTCGCCGTGCTCGAGATCGAGGTACGGGGAGAACAGCATGGCTCCGGCCGGCATCGGCGCGCCCGTCGCACGGATCCGGTGGAGCAGGGCCACGGCGAGGCCACCGCCCGCCGAGTCGCCCGCAACGACGATCGATGCGGGATCGATTCCGGCGTGGATGAGTGCCAGATAGGACTCGATGGCGTCATCGACAGCGGCCGGGAATCGGTACAGGGGAGCAAGGCGGTACCGGGGGGCGATAGCTCCCGTCTGGGTCGCATGTACGAGCCTCGCGATGAACTGGCGGTGCGTCCCCGGATTCCCGAATGCGTACCCGCCGCCGTGGAAGTAGAGGATGGTCGTTCTGGCGACGAACACGTCGGTCGGCAGGTACCGGTCGGCCACGATCGTACCGACCTTGACCCTGCGGACGTCGACGCGCTTGAGCAGGTCCAGCGGAACCGGGATGGAAGCACGCAACCCCCACTGGAACAGGCGCTTGTCATCCCGCTTCCTCGCTGCCACCGCAATGACTTCGCGAGCGAACGCAACCGCCCACTCGGTGCGCCACGTCCACGACGGGAGGGTTGGACCGAGGAGGAGCCTGCGGATCGTGACCCTGGCAACGGCCAGCCAACCGAGGGCCCACATGACGACGAGGGTGCCGATCGTGCTCACGGGTCGACGCTACCCGTTGTCCGTGTGACCGCCCGTCGGGATGCTCTCAGTTGCGCACCTTGCTGATCAGGCGGAGGATCTCGATGTACATCCAGATGATCGTCACCATGAGGCCGAACGCCCCGTACCACTCGAGGTTCTTCGGTGCCCCTGCCTGAACACCGCGCTCGATCATGTCGAAGTCGAGCATGAGGTTGAACGCCGCGACCACGACGACGAACGCACTGAAGAGAATCCCGACGGGACCGCTGTCCCACACGAGCGGAATGCCGACCCCGAAGAGAGACAACAGGATGCTCGCGAGGTAGAACAGCGCGATGCCGACCGTCGCCCCGATGACGACGCCGCGGAGGCGATTCGTGACGCGAATTGTTCGGGTCACGAACATGACCAGCATGCCGAGGAAGACCGCCACAGTGGCCATGATCGCCTGGAGCACGATCCCCTCGAACTCGGCGTCATAGATGTGGCTGATCGTGCCGACGAGTGCTCCCATCGCAACGGCATAGATCGGCCCGGTGACGATGGCCAGCGTCGGTTTGAAGGCGGTGACGATGGCGAGCACGAATGCACCGAGCACCAGAAGGAGCCACCACCCTGGGATGGAAACCTCTCCTGCCGCGGGATCGACGAGACCCCATCCCCATGCGCCAGCAGCCACCACGAGGGCGAGCAGCACACCGGTACGTGCTGCTGTGCCGCTGATGGTCATGGCGTTGGTGCCCGACTCGAACGGCGACACAGCCGCGGCATCGAGCCCTGCGTCCGTCACCGCCGCGTACTCTCCGAACTGCTTGCTCAGGGTTGGGTTCGCCATGATCCTCCTCGATTCGGGAGATGATACCGAGGCGTGGATCCACCGAGCTGATCCGACGGAAACCCCGGCATCCCCTTGCACAGCCGTCTAGCCTCGCGACCATGGTCGGATCCGAGGGTGCCGAGACTCCCCACTCATCGCTGGTCGATCAGCTCCTCGACCTCATCGAGGCGGAAGAACCACCCGAGTATCGTGACATGTTGCGGACGTTCGCGACGCTGTACCTCAAGCGACTCCCTGATGCTGACGTTCCCGACCTCACACCCGACCAGCTCCTCGCCGAAGTCGTGGATCTTCTGTCGTTCATCGACGAGCGAAGGAAGGGCGAGACCGCCGTACGCGTCTTCCGGCCGACGCTCGAGGCGTGCGGTTACGAGATCCAGGGTTCGGTCGTGCAGGTCGTCGCGGACGACAGCCCGTTCCTCGTGGACTCGATCACGGTGGCGGTCGGTCGCACCGGCGCCGGCATCGAACGTCACCTCCATCCCGTGGTCGGGACGGTTCGCAATGCCGACGGACGGATCACCGCACTCTCCGCGGCAAGGGGGAGCGCACATCGCGAGTCGATCCAACACGTCGAGCTGTCCCGTGTTCTGGAACCGGACGAGGAGGCACAGCTCACCGAAGCCATACGCAGTGCCCTCAGGGATGTCGCGTGCGCCGTTCGGGACTTCGATCCGATGCGGGCCAAGGTATCCGAGATGGAAGGCGTCGCGAAGGCGAGTGTCCACTTCTATGACTACGAGGACGTCGCGGAGACGGTTGCGTTCCTCCACTGGCTGCTCGACGACAACTTCGTATTCCTCGGCTATCGAGCCTATGGGATCACCGATTCGGATCGGGGCAAACTCGTCTCGGCGATACCCGAAAGCGGGCTCGGCATCCTTGCCCCTGACGGTGCGGAGCCGTCATCCGTGCCCCTCGCAGACCTCCCGCCGCACCTTCGGGACCGCTACACAGGCGGTTCGCTGCTCGTCATCACGAAGACGAACAGACATGCGTCGGTGCACCGCGATGCACGGATGGACTACATCGGGATGCGACAGATCAACGAGGACGGCGTCATGGTCGCCGAGCTCCGACTCCTCGGTCTGTTCACGTCGAAGGCGTACATGACGCCGGCCTCCGAGATCCCGGTCCTGAGACGCAAGCTCGCCCAGGTCCTCGTCGATCAGGACGTCATCGAGGGCTCACACGACTACAAGTCCCTGATCCAGGTGTTCGAGTCCTTCCCGAAGGACGATCTGTTCGCGATGAACGTCGATGCGCTGACCGAGGTCCTCGGGGACCTCGTCGAAACCGAGGAGTCATCGACCGTTCGGCTGTTCGTGCGTCGCGACGCCCTCAGCCGGTATGTCGGGACGCTCGTGACCCTTCCAAGGGACCGCTTCAACGCCGATCTGAGGAAGCAGCTCCAAGAGCTGTTCCTGAGGACCTTCGGTGGCCACGCCATTGACTACCGACTCGCTCTCGGTGAGTCCGGCGATGCGCGGATCCACTTCAGTGTGTGGGTGGATGAGGGGTCGCCGATCGACGTCGACATCGCAGAGCTCGAACGAACCGTCATCAGCATGGCGCGCAACTGGGACGACCGGGTCGTCGAGGAGCTCATGTCGCGCGTCGACGAGAGCACCGCGAAGCGGCTGGGTGCGGCGTGGGCAGGTCTGTTCCCGACCTACTACGAGACTTCGATGCCGATCGAGATTGCAGCGGGCGACATCCTCAGACTCAACCACCTCATCGAAGTCGGGCAGGAGGTCGCCGTCGGAGTTCAGAACGAGGCGCCATCGAATGCCCCCGTCGCGACCGACCGACTGTCACGCATCACGGTGTACCGGTCGTCGGGAAAGCTGAACCTCTCAGAGATGATGCCTTTGATCGAGCATCTCGGACTCGCCGTCGTCGAGGAGGTCCCGACGAGGTTGAAGAACGAACAAGGGACCTTCATCCACGACTTCGGCGTTCTCACGAGGGACGGTGGGCTTCTCGACGTCGACACGGTCGGACCACGCATCGAGGCGGCCGTCGAAGCGGTCCTGAGAGGTGAGGCCGAGTCCGACAGCCTCCACCGCCTCCTCATCTCGAGCACACTCGACCACGACGACCTGACCATCCTGCGCGCCTATCGTGCCTACTGGCGGCTCGTGACACCGGCATTCTCCGTCGGATACGTCGACGACACTCTCGCCGCTCACCCTGAGGTCGCCGAGATGATCGTCCGACTGTTCCAGGCGCGCTTCTCCGCCGACAACGACCCCGACGTCGAACAGGCGATCGTGGCCGCCATCGTCAATGCCCTCAACGAGGTGACGGCGCTCGACGAGGATCGAATCCTGCGGGGGTTCCTCGACCTCATCCGGGCCACCGAGCGAACGAACTTCCGGGTCCCCGGCCGCACGTCGCTGTCCCTCAAATTCCGATCCGGCATCATCCCGGACATGCCGGAACCCGCGCCGCTCTTCGAGATCTACGTCTCGAGCCGCGACGTCGAAGGTGTCCATCTCCGAGGCGGCATGGTCGCCAGGGGAGGCATTCGCTGGTCCGACAGGCGGGAGGACTATCGGACGGAGGTGCTCGGCCTGATGAAGGCGCAGATGACGAAGAATGCCGTCATCGTGCCGACGGGAGCAAAGGGCGGGTTCGTGGTGAAGCGCCACGCAGATGCCGGGGGGCCGACGTACGACGAGGTGCGGGCAGGCTACGAGACATTCATACGGGGCCTGCTCGACGTGACCGACAACCGCGTCGGCGACTCGATCGTGGGTCCCGATGACGTCGTGCGCCATGACGAGGATGACCCGTACCTGGTCGTGGCGGCCGACAAGGGGACGGCCTCGTTCTCGGACACGGCGAACGCCTTGTCTGCAGAGTACGGATTCTGGCTGGACGACGCGTTCGCATCCGGAGGCTCTGCGGGTTACGACCACAAGGCGCTTGGCATCACCGCTCGCGGGGCGTGGGAATCCGTTCGTCGGCACTTCTTCGACCTCGGCGTCGACGTCGACGCGGACGCGGTGACCGCCGTGGGGATCGGGGACATGTCGGGGGACGTCTTCGGCAACGGGATGTTGCTGTCCAAGCACCTCAGGCTCGTCGCCGCCTTCGACCATCGCCACATCTTCATCGATCCGGACCCGGATGCGGCGGCGGCGTGGGCCGAGCGCAGTCGTATCGCGGGCATGGGAAGGTCGTCGTGGCAGGACTATGACCCGAGCGTCATCTCGAGTGGTGGCGGTGTGTTCCCCCGGTCGGTGAAGAGGATCGACCTCACGCCGGAGATGCGGACGGTCCTGCGGACGGACGCGGAGTTCGCGACACCCAGCGAGCTGATCCGGATCATCCTCATGGCACCCGTCGACCTCATGTGGAATGGCGGCATCGGCACATACGTGAAGGCGCGGTCCGAGACGAACGCGGAGGTGCAGGACCGATCGAACGACAGCGTGAGGATCGACGCACGCGATCTCAGGTGCCGTGTCGTCGGCGAAGGCGGCAACCTCGGATTCACACAGCTCGGCCGGATCGAGTTCGACAACAACGGGGGACGCATCTTCACGGACTTCATCGACAACTCCGGAGGCGTCCATGCGTCGGACAGGGAGGTGAACCTCAAGATCCTGCTGCGGATGGCTGAAGAAGCTGGGGAGATCTCCAGATCCGAGCGTGATGAGATCATCGAGTCCGTTTCCGACGACGTCGTCAGGGCCATCCTGTACGACAACTTCCTCCAGGCGCAGATGATCTCCCAGGAGGCGGAGAACTCCCAGCGAACGATCGAGGCCTACATCGAGCTGACGGATCGACTCGAACGCGAGGGACTGCTGACCAGGGACATCGAGTTCCTCCCGAGCACCGAGGAGATGACCCAGAGGTCGCGCGAAGGCAAGGGAATGTCCCGCCCCGAGATCGCGGTCCTCCTCGCCTACGCGAAGATGAGCCTGACCGAGCATCTCAGGATCTCGACGCTTCCCGATGACGAGCACTTCGTTCCCGATCTGCTCGCGTACTTCCCTCCGAGCATCGTCGAGCGATTCGAGCACCTGATCCTCGACCACCCCCTTCGTCGCGAGCTGATCTCCACGATCGTCGCGAACCAGGTGCTCAACTCCCAGGGAAGCACGTACTACTCGAGGATGCGCACGATTTCAGGTTCGTCCGCTGCGATGATCGTGCGGGCCTACCGGATAGCCCGGGCTGTGACGGACGCATCGAGCCGCTGGCATTCCGTCGAGGAGCTCGGCGCATCCGTACGCCCCGAGACTGCCCGGATCATGCTCCAGGACATCGACCTCCTCGTGACACTGGTGTCCCGTTGGTACCTCATGCAGAGCCAGACACTCAGCATCGACGAGGAGATCGCGGCTGCCAGGGAGGAATTCGCGCGGCTCTCTGACGGGTTCCCGACCCTCGGGCCCGCCGAGTGGCGCGAACCGTACGAGCGGGTCGCCTCGGATCTCATGGCACAGGGCGTTCCGGCCGACCTGGCGGTTCGACACGCCTACCAGCGTGCGCTGCGCCGCGGCCCTGACATCGTCGATCTCGCGAACCGTTTCGGTCGCGACGTCATGGAAGTCGCGGAGATCTACACCCAGGCGAGCCAGGAGTTCATGATCGGATGGATCGAGCGCCAGATCCGTCTCCTGCCGGGTACCACTGCCTTCGACCGCCTCGCGATCGCTGCACTGCGTGATGACCTCCAGATCCTCCGCCGAGAAGTCGTCTCGGCGATCCTCTCCGAGGCGGACGGCTCGATCGACGCGTACATCGACGCCAACGATCGGGTCATGCCGCGAATCGAACGGTGGCACCGATGGCTTGCGAGGGACGGAATCCTGGACGTTTCCGCAGGCTTCATCGCAACGCGCAGGCTCCACCAGATCCTCGTTCCCTGATCGCGGGCAGGGACTGCCACCTCATCGGGTATTGGGTTTGCAAACGAACGTTCGTTTGATATCCTCCGTCCTCGAAGAGAGGAGGCACGTGGACAACGTGACACGAGAGCAGGCATTCGACGCGATCATCGCAGCCGATGAGAAGGTCGAGCCGCGCGACTGGATGCCGGACGGGTACCGGGCGACCCTGATACGCCAGATGGCCCAGCACGCGCACAGCGAGGTCGTCGGCATGCAGCCCGAGGCGAACTGGATCACACGCGCACCGACCCTCCTGCGCAAAGCGATCCTCATGGCGAAGGTCCAGGATGAAGCTGGCCACGGCCTCTACCTCTACTCGGCTGCGGAGACGCTCGGCGTGTCGCGCGACGAACTACAGGACCTCCTCCATGCCGGTGAGCAGAAGTACTCGTCGATCTTCAACTATCCCACGCTGTCGTGGGCCGACATGGGCGCCATCGGCTGGCTCGTCGACGGTGCGGCGATCGTCAACCAGATCGTGCTCCAGGGAACGTCCTATGGGCCCTACTCGCGTGCGATGGTCAAGATCTGCAAAGAGGAGAGCTTCCACGCGCGCCAGGGCTACTCCATCATGATGGCGCTCGCCAACGGAACCGACGAACAGAGGGCGATGGCCATCATGA
>CAZYGP010000082.1:0-8632 GCA_964647265.1 uncultured Acidimicrobiaceae bacterium
TCGCCGGCACGAATGGCAAGACAACAGTGACGCGTATGGTCCAGCAGATCCTCGGCGCCCACGGCCTCGCGACCGGAGGCTTCACGTCACCGCACCTCGATCGAGTGGAGGAACGCTTCTCTCTCCACGGTGCACCGATCGACGCCGAGGGGTTCACGCAGGCCGTGAGGGACATCGCATGGTTCGTGACGGGATACGAGGAGGCTTCTGGTTCACCCGTCACCTACTTCGAAGTGACGGCGGCGCTGGCCTTCTCGATCTTCGCGAACGCAGCCGTCGACGTCGCCGTGATCGAGGTCGGTCTTGGGGGACGCCTCGACGCGACGAACGTCGTCGATGCCGACGTCTCGGTGATCACCGGCGTGGACATCGACCACACCGAGTACCTCGGATCCACCATCGAGTTGATCGCGGGGGAGAAGGCGGCGATCCTGAAGGCGGACGGTACCGTCGTGTCAGGCGCCCTCCCGGACGAGGCGTATGTCGTGCTGGCCGCGCGCGTCGAGGAAACGAGCTCACGATGGGTTCGTCTCGGCACCGACTTCTCGGTGGTCGACGCCGCGGTTGGGGTCGGTGGGTGGTTGTGCACGATCTCGGGCGTGTACGACACCTACGACGAGGTCTTCCTCCCGCTCCACGGTCGGCACCAGGTTGACCACCTCGCCACGGCGATCGCATGCAGTGAGATGTTCCTCGGGCGGGCGCTCGATCCGGACCTCCTCGTCGCGGCTGCCGCCTCCGTCACCAGTCCGGGCCGGCTCGAGGTCGTCGGGAGGCGCCCGATCGTCATCCTCGACGGTGCGCACAATCGACAGGGATTCCTCGGCCTTTCGGCGACGCTCGACGAGGAGTTCCCTCCGATCCAATGGAAGCTCGTCCTCGGACTGCGTGGGAATCGCGAGGTCGGCGACCTCCTGACAGTCCTCAAAGGGAGGGTCGACCGCGTCTTTGCAACCGCAGCCACGGATCCCGCGGCCCACGATGCCGTCGAACTCGCGGAGCGCGCAGCGGCTGTTCTGGGTGTTGAGGGGTCGGCCCTCGTCGATCCGCTCGACGCCGTGGAAGCGGCGCGGGACGCTGCAGGGCCCGACGGCGGCGTCATCGTTGCAGGATCGTTGTATCTCGTCGGTGAGGTCCACGGCGCACTCGCTGATCCAAGGAGGCGCCCGACGGACGTACACGTCCGCTACGACGCGCAGGCCATCCTCGGTACTGTTGACGACGAGGACGTGGAAGAGGAAGAAGGCACGTACCTCGGATAACCTCGGCAGCCGACGCGTCCGCGGTGGTCGACGTCCGAGAATTCCGCAGGAGTCCCACATGGCAGTTGAGCACACGTTCGTCATGGTCAAGCCCGATGGCGTCGGTCGCGGCCTCGTCGGCGAGGTCATCACCAGGTTCGAACGCAAGAATCTCACCCTCGAGAACGTTCGCATGCTCACGATCAGTGAGGAGATGGCGGGCCGCCACTACGCAGAGCACACCGACAAGCCCTTCTTCGGCGAGCTCGTGGCATTCATCACGTCGGGTCCCGTCGTCGCGATGGAATGGTCAGGGGAAGGTGCCATCGACGTCGCGCGAACGCTGATGGGTGTGACGAACCCCGCGCTCGCCTCGCCGGGGACGATCCGTGGTGATCTCGGCCTCGAGATCACGCACAACATCGTCCACGGATCCGACTCGCCCGAGAGCGCCCGGAGGGAGCTCGACATCTTCTTCGGCTGAGGCGGCGACCCGGTGCTCCCTCCCCTCGGCGGCCGTCCGCCCATTCCCAGGGCCGATTGCCGATCGAGGAGGTACACTTGGCGCACTCCACGGCAGGTACCCATAGGATGAACAGCCTTCTCTCTTTCGCCGGGCGCGACATGGCGGTCGACCTCGGCACCGCGAACACGCTCGTGTTCGTGCGCGGCCAGGGCATCGTCCTGAATGAGCCATCCGTTGTAGCGATCAACACACGCGACAACAAGCCGCTCGAGGTCGGCATGGCAGCGAAACGGATGATCGGGCGCACCCCGTCCTACATCCAGGCGATCCGCCCTCTTCGCGACGGGGTCATCGCCGACTTCGATGTGACAGAGAAGATGCTTCGGTACTTCATCGACAAGGTCCACACGGGCCGGTTCGCCGCCCGTCCCCGGATCGTGATCTGCGTTCCTTCCGGCATCACGGCGGTCGAGCGCCGGGCGGTCGAGGAAGCTGCCTACCACGCAGGAGCGAGGCGCGCCTACACGATCGAGGAGCCGATGGCGGCGGCGATCGGGGTCGGTCTGCCGGTACACGAACCGACCGGTTCGATGGTTGTCGACATCGGTGGCGGAACGACGGAGGTCGCCGTGATCTCGCTCGGTGGCATCGTGGTCTCCAAGTCGATCCGCATCGGCGGCGACGAGCTCGACGAGTCGATCATCAACTGGGTCAAGAAGGAACACAGCCTCATGCTCGGCGAGCGCACGGCTGAACAGGTGAAGATGGCGATCGGATCCGCCTGGCCGTACGCGGATGAGCCTGCAGCTGAGGTTCGCGGCCGTGACCTGATCTCGGGCTTGCCGAAGACCGTGGTCCTGTCGAGTGCTGCGGTTCGCGAGTCGATCGAGGAACCTGTCGAAGCGGTGGTCGATGCCGTCAAGTACACGCTCGACAAGACCCCGCCCGAGCTGGCTGCGGACATCATGGAGTGCGGCATCGTCCTGACCGGCGGCGGAGCGTATCTCAAGGGGCTCGACGTTCGACTTGCCCACGAGACCGGCATGCCGATCGTGACGGCAGACCGACCGTTGCACAGCGTCGTCCTCGGGTCGGGAGCATGCCTGGAGGAGTTCGACGTGCTCCACGTCGTGCTCCAGTCGTCGGGCCGCGCCTAACCAGGGCCGGTACCTCCTGTGTTCCCCCAATCTGGGCGCAGACCGAACAGGACGACGATCCTGTTCATCTCACTGGTCGCCGTCGGGTTCATGATCGCGACGTTCGATGTGCGCTCGGAGACGAACGCGGTTGGCGACGTCCTGCGCGAGGGCACGCAATCCGTGTTCACACCTTTCCAGAAGGCATCCGACTGGGTCGTGAGCCCCGTTGTCGGATTCGTCGACGGCGTGTCCAACCTCGCTGGACTGCGCGACGAGAACACCCGCCTCGAGGGCCGTGTACGTGAACTCGAGGCCCAGGTTCGCGCAACGGATGCACTCGAGGAGCAGGTGACCCAGCTCGAGCTGATCAATGGCCTCGAGCTGGCCGAGCAACTCTCGACGGTGACCGCCAGGATCTACTCCTCGGGGGCGACACCCTTCGACAACGTCCGATACATCGACAAGGGCGCCAACGACGGCATTCTCGTCGGTCAAGCCGTCGTCGACGAGGACGGGCTCATCGGGAGGGTCGACCTCGTATCCGCGAACGACGCCCGCATCAGGCTGATCACCGACCCGCTCGTCTCGATCGGGGTCCGCGTGCAGTCAACGAACGAGACGGGCATCGTGTCGGGCAGGGGGGATGGGCCCCTGAGGCTCGAGATGTTCCGTGCGAGCCAACCGATCTACGAGGGGGCGCTCGTCGTCACTGATGGGTCGCGGTTCCCACCGGGTCTCGTCGTGGGGACGGTTGCAGAGACTGCGGCGGCGGAGGTCGGTTTCGTGCTCCGATCGGTGGTCGAGCCGGCCGCCAGCCTCTCCCAGGTCGACTACGTCAAGGTCATCGTCGGGTTCTCGCCCATCGACACAGGGCTCGAGAGCGGAGTCGTCCCCACATCTCCTGATCCCTCGATCGATCCGGCGGCGACGGGGGACGGCTGATGCGTCGATCACGGATCGTGATCTCGCTCATCGCAGTCGTCGTTGCCATCGTCATCCAGACAACGGTCTTCGCGGCGGGTCGAATCGAACCGTTCGGAGTCGCTCCCGCCCTCGCCATGCTCGTCCTCATCGGCGTCGCCCCCCACATCGAGACCGAATACCTCGTCCTCCTCGGCTTCACCGCAGGGATCCTGGTCGATCTCATCGGCTCAGGGACACTGGGCCTGTGGGCGATGTCGTACACCGCCGTCGCGTACGTTGCGGGCAGGTTTCGAGCGCGGTTCTCCGACAGCGTGCTCATGTCGCTCGTCGCAGCCTTCGTGCTCACGATCTTCGGGGGCCTCGTATACGTGTTTCTCGGTACCCTCTTCGGACAGGAGACCGTCGGGGAGCCGAACCTCGTGGCGAAGATCGTCCTCCCCGCCGTGTGGAACCTGATACTGGCATATCCGGTCTTCTGGGCTCTGCGCTACGCATTCGCCCCTCGTGACAGGAAGTGGGCCTCGTGAACACATCGCTTCGGCTGGGAGTCATCGGGGTTGTGTTCTTCGCACTGCTCGGGCTCCTCACCCTCCGTCTGTGGACGATGCAGGTCACCGAGGTTCAGGCCTACGAGCAACGTGCGGAGAGGAACCAGATCCGTGTCGTTCCGACTCCCGCCCCTCGAGGGGATGTCTTCGACCGCAACGGTGTGAAGCTCGCCGGAACGAGATCGGCCCTCGCCGCCATCGTCGACCTCGCCCTCATCGACGGCACGGACAGGGAGCTGCTGGCGAGGAACCTCGCGGCGTTCCTCGACGTGCCTGCATCCGGGATCCTCGAGTCCATGGAGAACGACGCCCAGGGCGGGTTGCTCACCGTGGCTCGCGACCTCGATGACGATCAGGTGACGTTCCTTGTGGAGCATCGGGAGCAGTTTCCCGGCGTGAGCATCATCCCCCAGCCGGTGCGCACCTATCCCGAGGGCGAGACGGCTGCACACATCATCGGCTACATCGGAAGGCCAAACGAGGAGGACCTCGAGCGTGATGACGTCGGTCCGAGCGACGTGGTCGGCAAAGCCGGTGTGGAACGGTCGTACGACGCGATGCTCCGAGGATCGGAAGGCATCATCCAGTACCAGGTCGACGCCCAACGCAAGGTGCTCTCATTGGCCGGTGAGCAGGCGCCGACCGCAGGGCAGAGCCTCGTGTTGACGATCGACGCGAAGCTGCAGCAGCAGCTCCAGGACTCGCTCAGAGATGGCCTCGTCCTCGCCAGGCGCCTGGAGATGGAGGAGCGGGCCGCAGAGCTGGCTTCGCAGTCGATCGGATCCCGAATGGCCGATGCCCTCGCCGCGGCGCGTGCCGAGGCGGAGCGTGATCCGGAGGTCGAGGAGTCCACGACATCGACCGCACCCATCGGTGTCGACGATGACGATGTCGAGTCTCCAGAACCAGAGGTGACAGTCGACGCAGCGGATGTGCTCGCATCCCTGTATCCGGGGCTCCCGATCGACGACCAGGGTGTCTGCGTACCCGTCGAGCGGGTTGAGGTGCTCAAGGGTGAGACGTCGGCGATCTCGGGCATCGAACCGCGCTTCGTTCGGGTCGAGTCCATCACCGAGGTCGACGGCGAGCTCGAGGCCGTCGTGTCGATCGGCCTCGAACGGTCCACCGTCGCTGTGAACACCTCGTTCGGTGGCACACTCCAGGTCCTCGACATCACAGATGACAGGGTCATTCTGTATCACCGCGACAGGTGGTGCCCGGTGAGGTCGGTCGGTGTGATCCTCGACCCGAGGGACGGGTCGGTGCTTGCCATGTCGTCGTATCCGACGTACGACCCTTCGGTGTTCGTGGACGGTCTCAGCTCCGAGCAGTGGGCGTCGCTCTCCACGGCGTCTGCATTCCAGAACTTCGCGGTGCAAGGGCTCTACGCGCCGGCTTCGACCTACAAGACCGTCCCGTACATCCTCGCCCTCGAGGAGGACTACTACCCGCTCGACCGCGGCGTGGGCGATGTCGAGATCGGCGGGGTGACGACGGACACCAGCGCAGACGGTTCCCCTGCAGAACCCGATGAACCCCTGCCGCTGACCTCAGACACCGACCCTTACAACTGCTCGAGCGAGTTCAAGTTCACCCTCAACGACGGCACCGTCCAGACCAAGCGCGACTGGAAGTGGCCATCCGGGCACGGTCCGCTCGACCTCCACGGGGCACTTCAGGCATCGTGTGACCTGTACTTCTGGGACCTCGCCCTCCGCCTGTGGAACGAGCGTGGGGACGACTCCGGCATCGACAAGGAGAACCTCGTCCAGGCGTACTCGCGTGCCTTTGGGTTCGGTGAACTGACGGGTATCGACCTGCCCTTCGAGCGCTCCGGCCTCGTTCCTGACCGTGCGTGGTTCCGAGAAGAGCAGCAGGCCGAGACCGGACGCGTGCGGCCAGAGGGTGGCTGGGTCGGTGGTGACCTGATGGACCTCGCGGTCGGGCAGGGCGCGATGCTCTCCACCCCCCTCCAGCTCGCGAACGGCTTTGCAGCGATGGTGAACGGTGGCACCCTGTGGCAGCCGAGGGTGGTCGAGGAGGTCATCGACTCGAGCGGCGGCGTGATCGACGAGTTCCCGCGGAAGGCCCTCGGCGTCGTCGACATCTCACGACGCACGGTGGAGCTCTTGAAGGTCGATCTCCAACAGGTCGTGAACAACGCGGAGCGGGGAACGGCTCGCGCGGCGTTTGCGGCCTTCGGTCCGAACGTCGAGCTCATCGGCGGCAAGACCGGCACCGGAGAGGTGATCAAGGCAGACCGGTCCGAGCAGTTCCGCCAGGTCGACAACGCCTTCTTCGTCGGGATCGCCCCGATCAACAACCCGAGGTACGTGGTGTCGATCGTCGTGGAACGTGGCGGTTCGGGGGGGCGCGTCGCGGCTCCGGTGGCGAGGCAGGTGCTCCAGTACCTCATCAATGGCCCGGATGCCGTGACAGAGCTTTCCCCCGGATCGGACGCAGACTGATGGCCTACGCGACCACCGACAGGGTTCCCGTCTTCATCGACCGTGATAGCCCCCTTCGTCCGGATCTCGTCCTCGTTGTGACATACCTCCTGATCTCGGCGATCGGGCTGCTCATGGTCTACTCCGCCACTGCACCGGGTCTCGAGGCTCGCGGGCTCGACCCGACGAGGGACCTGAAGGAGCAGGCGATCTTCGTCGTCATCGGGTTCGTCGTGTTCGGCTTCGTGTCGAGCATCGACCTCACCGAGATTCGCGGTTTCGTCGGCCCCGTCTATGTGATCTCGATCGGACTGCTCGTGTTGGTGATGACGCCCCTCGGTGACAGCGCTGGAATCGCGCAACGGTGGATCGACCTCGGCATCGTGCAGTTCCAGCCGTCCGAGGTCGCGAAGATCGCGGTCGTACTGATGCTGGCATCGATCCTTTCGATGGCCACGACACCGCTGTCGTGGCAGACCGTGGCTCGCTCACTCGTGATCGTCGGCGTGCCGGCAGGGCTCATCTTCCTCCAGCCCGACCTTGGCACGATGCTCGTGTTCGCGTTCGTGATGCTCGTGATGCTCTTCGCGGGAGGTTCGACGCTCCGGCAGCTGGGCTTCATCGCCCTTGCGACCATCATCGGCACCGTCGGCCTGTTCCAACTCAACCTGGTGAAGGATTACCAGATCACTCGGCTGACGGCGTTCATCGATCCCGAAGGGGCATCACTCGACGCCGTCTACAACCAGGTCCAGTCGGAGATCGCCATCGGCTCTGGTGGGCTCCTCGGCAAGGGGCTCTTCGAGGGTTCACAGACGAACCTGCAGTTCGTGCCCGTGCAGGCGAGCGATTTCATCTTCACCGCCGTTGGGGAGCAGTTCGGGTTCGTCGGGAGCGTGGTCGTCCTCGGCCTGTTCGGGCTCCTGCTGTTCCGCCTCCTCATCACTGCGCTCAACGCTCGCAGCCGCTTCTCGTTCCTCGTCGTCACGGGTATCGCAGGGATGTTCGCATTCCACGTGTTCGTCAACATCGGCATGACGGTCAGGGTCATGCCCGTGACCGGCCTCCCGTTGCCGTTCATGTCGTCTGGAGGGACATTCTTCGTTGTGATGAGCGCCGCTCTGGGCCTCGCGCATTCGGCGTGGATCCGGCGGAACACGACACTTGCGGAGCGACCGCCCGAGTAGTGCCGTCGCATGGTCGTTTGGTCTGTCCGACTCGGCACCGTGTGGTCGATCAGCACCTACTACGCTGAGCCGCCATGCAGAGACGGGCGGATCAGGGCTGGATCGAGGTCATCGCAGGACCGATGTTCTCGGGCAAGAGCGAGGAGCTGATCCGTCGGGTGACGCGATATCACCTCGCCAGGATCCCCACGCAGACCTTCAAGCCGGCCCTCGACACCCGATACGCCGTCGGTGAGGTCGTATCGCACTCCCGCCTCTCGACCGTGGCTCAGCCGGTCGCGGACTCTGGGACGCTCCTTCGATCGGTCGAGGATCGCACCGTTGTCGTCGGCGTCGACGAGGGGCAGTTCTTCGACGACGGGCTGGTGGAGGTGGCCGAGATGCTCGCCGGTGCGGGGAAGAACATCATCGTCGCCGGCCTGGATCTCGACTACCTCGGCCGCCCGTTCGAGCCGATTCCTTCACTCATGCTTCGAGCCGAGTATGTCACCAAGGCCCTCGCCGTATGCCATCGCTGCGGGGGGCCCGGTCTGTTCACCCAGCGGGTCGTCAAGTCCGATGAACTCGTCGTCCTCGGCGCGACGGACGCATACGAGGCAAGATGTCGGCGGTGCTACGACCCGACGGAGGCCTCGCAGCAGACGCTCGGCGACATGGAAGCCGACGGGTGATGCCGACCG
>CAZYGP010000083.1:0-8569 GCA_964647265.1 uncultured Acidimicrobiaceae bacterium
CCGAGGACCTTCATGTCGATGCACCCGCCGCGTAGCCGTCACCGTCGCGGTGACCGGTGAGGCGCAGGAACACGTCCTCCAGCGAGCCTCCCTCGGCCCGAAGATCGAGTGGTTCGATGCCGTGCTCGACGAGGGAAGCCGCCACGAGCGCCAGAAGCGGCCCGGTACCCGTCACCTCCACTGCCATCCCTTCCCTGGCGACGGAGACGACACCGCGGACGTCGTTGAGGAAGGCAAGATCACCACGATCGGTCGAGAACGACACGCGGATCTCGCCGGCGTGTTGGGTCGCCAGCTGCCGCGGCGTCCCGGTGGCGATCACTTGCCCGGAGTCGATGACCACGAGGCGATCACACAGCCGCTCTGCCTCGTCCATGAAGTGGGTGACCAGCACCACGGTCGTTCCAAGGTCTCGGAGCCGCTCCACCAGGGACCACGAGACGCGACGCGACGCCGGGTCGAGTCCGGTCGTCATCTCGTCCAGGAACACGATCTCGGGGTTGTTCACCAGAGCGAGAGCGATGAACAGCCTCTGCTGCTGGCCCCCGGACAGGGTTCCGAACCTCGCATCGCGCTTGTCCGCGAGCCCCCACTGATCTATCAGGAGCTGCCAGTCCGACTTCTGGGGGGTCAGCGCTGAGAAGAGGTCCAACGCCTCCCACACCTTCAGGCGATCGGGAAGCGCCGACTCCTGGAGCTGTGCACCGATCCGCCGGCGAAGGGCCTCGGCGTCGCGTCGAGGATCCATCCCGAGCACGTCGATCGTGCCACCGTCGGCGCGCCGAAGACCCTGCAGGCACTCGACCGTCGTCGTCTTGCCCGATCCGTTCGGCCCGATGATCCCGAAGATCTCCCCGGGCAGGACCTCGAACGACACATCACGCACGGCGTCGATGTCGCGGTAGCGCTTCGTGAGCCGCTCGACCGTGATGACTGCCGACACCGAAACCCCGCTTCGCGCGTTCGATGAGATGCCGACCGTCGGTCGAACAGTGCTCGATCGACGCAGGCGATCGCATGCACGTACGTCGACATCATCGCACGATTCCGCGATCAGGACTCTCGATGCGGCGCCCTGACCGCGCGACCCCGACCGAGGTCGAGGCCCTTCCTCGGTTGGTCAGCGGGGCGGAGGCCCTCCCTGTGTGGGAGCCTCTCGCCGGATGCCGGGGAACCGGTCGAAGTCGTTGTCGTAGGACACGACGACGCATCGGTGCTCGATTGCGAGGGCGGCGAGGTGGGCGTCATTGATCAGGTTGCCGCCGGAGCCGACATGCTCGAGCAGGCCACGGAGCACTCGCGCATGGTCGACCGTCGGCTCGATGACGACTGCTGGTGGTGCCCCCAGCCATGCGTCGACACGGTCCATCGCCTGATCCGACGTCAGAGGCCGGGGGAAGAGCCCGTCCCTGGTCGAGAGCCTGAGGAACGCGAGTAGCGCGATCCAGGAGAAGGCGACCGTCGTCCCACCCGAGAGGGCGGAGTCGAGCCAGGATCGAGAGGCCTCGTGATGCTCGGCATCCGTGTTGACGGCGTAGAGGAGGACGTTGGCGTCGACGAGCCTCACGAACCGGACCGCATCCGGCGGATCAGGTCGTCGTCCTCGAGGGCGCCAGCCAACTGGAGTGCAGGATCGAGGTTCACGGTCGACGTTCCAAGTGATGCGGTAGCGGTACGGAAGGGCTCCACAGCCCCGGCCGCCACTCCGTCGCGGATGGCATCGTTCAGTGCTTCCTTGAAGGTGATGCCCCGCTCGACCATGCGTCGACGCACGATCTGCTCCGTGTCGGGATCGAGGGTCACGGTGGTACGCATTTGTGTGAATCATAGCATCATCCCTACTGATGCCTAGATGCGCATGGTCTGATCTCTCCGAACCGGACTGCAAGCCCGAGCGTTGCACGCCTACTTCTGCTTGCGTCGCCGCCGTTCGGACTCGGTCAGGAATCGCTTACGGACGCGGATGGCCTTGGGGGTGACCTCGACGAGCTCGTCGTCTGCGATCCACTCGATCGCGAGATCCAGCGTGAGATCACGGGGTGGCTTGAGTTTGATCGCCTCGTCCGTCGAGTGGGTCCGGATGTTGGTGAGTTCCTTGCCCTTCGTCGGGTTCACCTGCATCTCGCCCGGCCTCGATGCCTCACCGATGATCATCCCCTCGTAGACCTCGACGCCGGGCGCGATGAACAGCTCACCGCGCTTCTGGAGGTTGTCGAGGGCGAAGCCGGTCGACGTGCCGATCCGGTCCGCGACCATGGCTCCGCCTGCTCGGTGTGGCAGCTCCCCGGCCCACGGCATCCACCCTGCGTGGTTCTGGTGCACGAGGGCAGTGCCACGCGTCGCTGTCATGAGCAGTGAACGGAAGCCGAGCAGACCGCGCGCCGGTGCCTCGACGGTGACGATCGTGCGCCCACTATCGCCCGGGCGCATGTCCGTCATCCTGCCCTTGCGCGGTGAAACGGCTTGAGTAACCGTGCCGACGTACTCATCGGGGACGTCGACGACGGCACGCTCGAGCGGTTCCTGGGGCTTGCCGTCGATCTCACGGATGATCACCTCGGGCCTGCTCACCTGGAGCTCGAATCCCTCCCTGCGCATGTTCTCGATGAGCACGGCGAGCTGGAGTTCCCCACGTCCTGCCACCTCGATGATCTCAGGTGACGAGGTGTTCCCGATACGGATCGACACGTTGCCCAGCACTTCGCGTTCGAGACGATCGCGGATCTGACGTGACGTGAGGAAGGTGCCATCCCTCCCGGCGAGCGGTGAGGTGTTGACCCCGAACGTCATACGCAACACCGGTTCGTCGACCTTGAGCCTCGGGAGGGGCATGGGATCCTTCACATCGGCGAGAGTGTCGCCGATCTCCACCTCGGGGAAACCTGCGACAACGAAGAGGTCGCCCGCGGTTCGATCCGCGACGTCGACTCTCCCGAGACCCTCGAAGCCCATCAGCTGGGTGAGCCTGCGCTTGAGGGGTGCCTCCTCCTCGTTGGCGTGACAGAGCGCCACCTGCTCACCGCTGCGAAGCGTTCCCTGGACGACACGTCCGATCGCAAGCCTTCCCAGGTAGTCCGAGGCGTCGAGGTTCGTGACGATCGCCTGGAGAGGCGCATCCGAGTCACCGGCAGGGCCGGGGATCGTCTCGACGATCGCATCGAGCAGAGGGCTGAGGTCGGCGTCCTCCGGCGGGATTCCGAGGCCCACGATGGCGCGACCTTCGCGTGCGATCGTGGAGACGATGGGGAACTCGATGTGCTTGTCGGCCGCGTCGAGGTCGAAGAACAGCTGATAGACCTCGTCGACCACAGCCTCGATACGGGCATCCTTGCGGTCCACCTTGTTGACGACGACCACGGTCGGCAGCCCCAGGGCGAGGGCCTTCTGGAGGACGTAGCGGGTCTGGGGCATCGGACCCTCGGCCGCGTCGACCAGGAGCAGGACGCCGTCGACCATGGCGAGGGCCCGTTCCACCTCACCGCCGAAGTCGGCGTGACCGGGCGTGTCGACGAGGTTGATGCGCGTCCCGTGCCACTCCACCGATGCTGCTTTGGCGAGGATGGTGATACCGCGCTCCCGTTCCTGGTCGTCGGAGTCCATCACCCGATCGACGAGCGCGTCATGTTCGGCGAACACACCAGTCGCGCGCAGCATGGCATCGACCAGGGTGGTCTTGCCATGGTCGACGTGCGCGATCAGCGCGACATTGCGGAAGGGGGCGTCGGACATCGGACTGTGAGCCTACGCCGACTCACGGCGTTGCATCCACGACACGCCACGTCAACGCCGGAGCATGGACCTGGACGTCGGAATGCAGGCGCAGGTCCCGTCAGGGACAGGTCGCTACGAGAGTTCCCTCGACGGTGTCGAAGGTGTCGGACAGGCCGTCCATGAAGCCGGCTGTCGCGCTGATGTCCTTTCCGTTGACGATGACGAACTCCTCGGAACCACCCGACATCTGGGCGGCGACACCCCCTGCGAAGAGGTCGATCGATGGGTTCTCGAAGTCTTCGATGTCGTTCAGCGAGATGGAATGTCCGAAGCCGTCGACCGACACGTAGAGCTGGAGACCATCCTGGATGGAAGACAACACGAACTCCGCATCCGGGTCACCGATCTGGTCGGGTCCGAAGGCGCAGAGCACCGCGTCGAAAGTCCAAGTGTCGTCACCAACGTCGAGCGTGGCGGAGCCACCGCCCTCGGACTCCTGGATGCCCTCAAGGGACTCTACGAGTCCTTCGGCAAACTCCTCGGGGGACTCCGATTCTGCCGGTGCGTCGACCGTGGTCGTGGGTGTTGCCCCCGCGACTCCATCCGCATCGTCAGAGCCACCGCATCCCGCTGCGACGAGAAGGGTGGCAGCCGCCAGCGACAGCAGCCGCACCTTCGGGTATGGGATTCCATGCATCTCTTCCGCCTCCCCGCGCCGCTCAAGGCGCATGATCCGACACCGCGGATCAAGTCGCGTGCTGCACCGATCGTAGCGACCGCCGTCGAGGGCTACCCGTGGAAGTGGGATCATCACCGATCCGGGGACGGCGAGCACAGGCGTCGCACCGCCTCGATCAGGACTGAGGCGACCGTCGATGCCTCGGCCAACGAGACGCGTTCGTCTGCGGCATGCGCGGTCGCGACATCGCCCGGCCCGTACACGACGGCGGCGGCACCGCCCTCGCGCATCCACAGCGCCATGTCACATCCGAACGGCACACCGACGGCATCAGGGGCGCGGCCGGTGACGACTCGAGCCGCGTCCCGTATCGTCTCGACGAGCGGATGGTCGACTGCGATCGCCGACGAACCGAACGCTGCACCGGTCCGCTCGATCCGTGGTGGGTGGTCGACAAGCCACGGATCGTCGGCGATGGCAACACGCAGGGTCCGTTCGAAGCGGGCCTCGGCCTCGGCGATCGTCTCGCCGATCGTGACCCCCACCCTGATCTCGGCGGTGACACGATCCATCACGTTGGACGCCCACACGCCGCCGCGCACCACACCGATGGTCGTCGGATACGGAAGGTCGAGGCGGGCCATGACGGGATGAGCCTCACCCGTGTTGAGCTCGGCCTCGAGTTCGCGGAGCGCCCTATCGACCGTGATGAGGTGGTCGAGGGCGGATTCGCCCTCGAGGCGGGTGGCCGCATGTGCGGCGCGTCCGGGGATCTCGATCGTGTACGTGAGCGCGCCGCCGTGGGCGACGACCACCTGCGGCCCGCCCGGACCCGATGTGGGCTCGGTGAGGATCACATAGTCACCCTTCCAACCACGCCGGATGGCTGATAGCGTTCCGGTCCCGCCGTCCTCCTCTCCCGGCACGACGACGATCCGAAGCTCCCCGGCGAATCCCCTGTCGCCCGCTGCGACCTCGGTGAAGGCCTCCACAGCGGCAACCACACCGGCCTTCATATCCGCGGCCCCACGGCCGTAGAGGACACCGTCGAGGAGCTCGCCGGCAGGGTCGGTGGTCCATGCCGCGAGGTCGCCGACCGGCACGACGTCGACATGCCCGGTGAGCACGACCGTCGGCCCCGGTCGGCTACCCACGATCCGTGCGGCGACTACGGGTATGTCGTCGCGCTCGACCTCCCTGCCGGGATAGGCGGGATCAGCCTCGAGGTCCGACATCGCATCGACCCACACGTCGACCTCGTCGGCGACGGGCGTGAGCCAAGAGGTGACCAGGTCGATTGCCTCGTGCTCATGACCCGTCGGCGACGACGTCGCGACGAGTTCGACGGTGCGGTCCCAGATCCGGTCAGCGTCCACGCTTCTCCCTCCGGCGGCGGTCAGCGTACCGCGCCGATCCACCGGAGGGCGCCTCCTGGGACGTTACGGCCAGATGCCTCGCTGCTCCGTCGCGTTGCGGCAGCGACCGACTGCCACGACGTGGGCAGCGACGCGCATCGTCGGGCGTGGGAGGACGGCATCGGTACCTGTCGCCTCCTGCCACGCATCCTGGTAGAAGTCGAGGCGGTCGGCCAGGGCCGCCTTCGTGGCCAACATGGCGTCCGTTGCCGAGAGCATGATGGTCTTGAGACGTTCCTGCACCTCGGCTTCGGTCCACTGCTCGTTGGCGAGGTTCTGCGTCCATTCGAAGTACGAAACGACGACACCTCCGGCACAACTCAAGATGTCCGGGATCACAGGGATGCCGCGCACGGCGAGGACGTCATCCGCCTCCGGGGTGGTTGGTCCGTTCGCCGCCTCGATCACGACCTTGGCGGCGATCCGCTCGGCATTCTCCGTCGTTATCTGGGCCTCGAGCGCTGCAGGGATCAGCACGTCGCATGGAACCTCGAGCACCTGCTTGGGTCCCAGCTCCCTCGTGTTCGGTGTCCCGACGACGGTCCCGGTGGTGTCCTTGTGATGCTCCACCTCAGCCAGGTCGAGACCGGCGGTGGCATGGATTCCACCCGTCGAGTCGCTCACCGCCACGATCCGCGAGCCCGCACTGGCGAAGATGCGTGCCGCGTGCCTGCCTGCGTTCCCGAAGCCCTGGATGGCGATGTCCGCTCCTGCGAGGGTTGGGACCATCGGAAGTGCGCCGAGCTCCACCATGTGCTCGAGCACGTAGAACAGCCCCTGCGCCGTAGCAGAGGCCCGCCCGAGGGATCCTCCGAGATCGAGCGGCTTGCCGGTCACGACGGGGAGGTTGTTCTGCCCCGGATGCATCATGGAATAGGTGTCGTAGATCCACGCCATCGTCTGGGCATCCGTGTACACGTCCGGAGCAGGGATGTCGGTGTGCGGACCGATATCGTCCCCGAGGGCCGAGATGTAACGACGGGTGAGGCGTCGCTTCTCGTCGACGGATAGCGCCTTGGGGTCACAGCGAATGCCTCCCTTCGCTCCTCCGAAGGGGATTCCCGCCAGCGCGCACTTCCAGGTCATCAGCGTGGCGAGCGCGACGACATCGTGTTCGTTGACGTCGGGGTGGTATCGGACTCCGCCCTTGCCGGGACCCCTCACGTTGTCGTGGAGAACCCGGTACGCGGTGAAGGTCTTCACGTATCCGTCGTCCATTCGCACCGGAAGCGCAAGCTTGATGATGCGCTCGGGTTCGAACAGCCAGCCCGACATGCCACGCCAGCCATTCAGGGGATGGATGAAGGGAAGGGTGCGGTCGAACTCCCGTCTCGCGATGTCGGCGAAGTCGAGGTTCTCGAGCTGCTGCAACTGCGTGGTCATGCCATTCCTTACTCAGCTACTCACCATTCTACGCGAAACCACGTCCGATCCCGGGTGAAGGGTGGGGTCAGGATCCGCTGGACGCCCATGCGGTGATGACCTCGAGGAAGTCATCGCCGTAGGTCTCGAGCTTCTTCGCTCCGACACCGCTGATGGACAGGAACTGCGCCTGCGTCGTCGGCTGGAGGCGAGCCATCTCGGCGAGGGTGGCATCGGAGAACACGACATACGCAGGCACGGATCGCTCGTCGGCGAGGCGCCGCCGCAACACCCTGAGTTCCTCGAACAGGTCGTTCGCCTCTTCGGACATCACGACCGGCTCCCCACCCTGTGATGGCTTCGGAGTCGTACGCGAGTGGAGGTCGACGTCGAGTTCGGTGCACACGTCACACGACGTCCCACACCGGTCGATCGACTCACCGAAGTACCTGGCAAGACCCTGGTGTCGGCACTTCGCCGTCTCCGAGTAGTCATACATGAGGCGAATGTGTCGCTGCTGGATCGCATCGTCGTTCGGCACCATCCGTTCGAGCTGCACGACGTCAGCCCACGAGTAGAACAGGTAGCAGTCGGCGTCGAGTCCGTCACGACCCGCCCTGCCGATCTCCTGGTAGTAGCCCTCGGGGGACTTCGGCATGTCGCGGTGGATCACGTACCTCACGTTCGACTTGTCGATACCCATACCGAACGCGACCGTCGCACAGACCACCTCGAGATCATCGCGGATGAATGCATCCTGCACGCTCGTCCGCTCCTCGGGCTCCATGCCCGCGTGGTACGCAGCGGAGCGGATGCCGAGGGACCGCAGGTAATCCGCCGTCGACTCGGCGGACTTGCGCGACAGCGTGTACACGATGCCGCTCTCGCCTCGATGGCCGAGGCTGATCCTGCCGATGTAGTCGCGGGCCCTGATCGTCCGTCCGTCATGATCGCCCTTCTTCAGGGCGCGCAGCCTGAGGTTCTCGCGGAAGAAGCTCGTCTGGACGATCACCGGATCGGTCAGGTCGAGCTGGGACGCGATGTCGCGTCGTACTCGCTCGGTCGCGGTGGCCGTCAGTGCGAGCACCGGCACGCCGAACCGCGACTTGAGGTGGATCAGCTGTCGGTAGGCGGGACGGAAGTCATGGCCCCACTGGCTGATGCAGTGCGCCTCGTCCACCGCGATCAGCCGGACGTCTGCTGCATCGAGGACAGAGCCGAGCTCTGCGCCGAGACCCTCAGGGGCTGCGTAGACGAGCTCGTACCCCCCCGCTGCGAGTGCGTCGATGCGGCGCTTGCGCTCCTCGTACTCGATGCTCGAGTTGATGAACGTGGCGGCGATGCCGAGCTCGGCGGCCGCATCCACCTGGTCCTTCATGAGCGCGATCAGCGGCGAGATGAC
>CAZYGP010000084.1:0-8428 GCA_964647265.1 uncultured Acidimicrobiaceae bacterium
ATGACGGCAGTGTATATCGTTTCGATACATTTGTCTATATCGATTCGATATAGACCCGCGGGGGGCGCGCGAGCCTGCGAGCACGTGAGTGGGAAACGGCCGAAACCGAGGCTCCGCTCGGTCAGCTCAGGCCGACCACGTTTCCGTCGTCGTCGATGTCGATGGTGTGGGCGGCGGGGTGCAGGCCGAGGCCCGGCATCCGGTTGATCGATCCGGTGAGCGGGAGCACGAACCCGGCACCGGCGACGAGTTCCACCTCACGCACCGGCAGGATCCATCCGGACGGTGCTCCGAGTTTCGACGGATCGTGGCTGAACGAGTACTGCGTCTTCGCCATGCAGATGGGCAGGTGGCCGTAGCCGTGTGACTCGTACGACTCCAGTTGGCGACGCGCCTTGATGTCGTACTCGACCCCCGCCGCACCGTAGACCTTCGTCGCGATGGTCTCGATCTTCTCATGGAGGCTCATGTCCGACGGGTACAGCGGTGCGAAGTGGGAGCCGTCCTCCGCTGCTTCCGCTACGGCCTCGGCGAGATCGACCATGCCTGCTGCCCCGCGTGCGAAGGGATCGGCGACCGCCCATTTCACACCGGCCTGTTCGGCGATCGCACCGATGGCGGAGTGCTCCGATCCGTGATCGGTCGGGAAGGCGTTGACCGCGACGACAGGCGTCACACCGTGCTGGCGGATGTTTCCGATGTGCCGTCTGAGGTTGTCGGCGCCGGCCATCACGTCGTCGGGGTTCTCGGCGATCATCTCGGGGGGGAGGGGCTTGCCAGCACGCACCTCGTACTTTCCGGAGTTGAGCTTGAGCGCCCGGACGGTGGCGACGATGACCGCGACGTCGGGTTCCAGGCCGGAGGCCCGGCACTTGAGGTTGAAGAACTTCTCCGCGCCGACGTCGGATCCGAAACCGGCCTCCGTGATCAGGTAATCGCCGCTGCGGATTCCCACCCTGTCGGCAACGATGGACGAGTTCCCGTGGGCGATGTTGGCGAACGGTCCGGTGTGGATCAGTGCGGGCGTGCCCTCGAGGGTCTGCATCAAGTTCGGGTTGAGAGCGTCCTTGAGCAGTACCACCATTGCGCCCGCTCCCTTGATGTCCTCGGCCGTCACGGGTTCGCCGTGGCGGTCGTACCCGACGACGATCCGTCCGAGGCGTTCGCGGAGGTCCTGAAGGCTCGTCGAGAGGCCGAGAACCGCCATGAGCTCGGACGCCGCCGTGATGTCGAATCCGGACTCGCGGGGGATTCCATCGAGCGTCGTCCCGAGACCGATCACGATGTTGCGCAGTGACCGGTCGTTGACATCCATGACCCTTCGCCACGTGACCCGCTTGATGTTGATCGACCGCTGGTTGCCCTGGTAGATGTGATTGTCGATGAGTGCCGCGAGCATGTTGTTGGCCGAGGTCACGGCATGGAAGTCGCCGGTGAGGTGGAGGTTCATCTCCTCCATCGGCACCACCTGTGAGTAGCCGCCCCCCGCAGCACCGCCCTTGATGCCGAACGTCGGGCCGAGCGACGGCTGGCGGAGTGTCAGGACCGCCTGCTTGTCGAGCAGCTTGAATCCCTGCGCCAGGCCCACGGCTACGGTCGTCTTGCCCTCCCCGAACGGCGTCGGGTTCACGGCAGTGACAAGGACGTACTTCGCACGTGGAGCTCCCATGGCGTCGAGCGCCCCGAGTCTGACCTTTGCAAGGCCGGTTCCGCGCGGTTCGACGAACTCGGCAGGAATGCCCATGTCGTCGGCGACGTCGTTGATCGGGCGGAGGGTGACGGATCGGGCGATTTCGAGGTCGGTCTTCATGGTGCCACGCTAACCGAAACCAGCGACCTGCTCCCACCTCGACGGTCGAGGATGCCATGGAGAGCGCAGCGCGCCACAATGGGCGAAATGACGAAGCCCATGATTGGAGCTGTCCTGGCGGGCGGTTCGAGTACCCGCATGGGACGACCCAAGGCTGCGCTTCGGATCGGGGACATGACCCTGCTCGAGCGTGCCGTGGGTGTCCTGAGGTCGCGCTTCGACGAGGTCATCGTATGCGGGGGGTCAGAGGCGCCACGAGGAACGGTCCTCGTTCCGGACGCTGTGGAGCGGGCGGGCCCGCTTGCGGGGATCGAGGCGGCGATCGGGTACGGCGATGGTCGAGACGTCCTGGTGCTCGCCGTCGACCTCCCCCTCGTGACCCCAGCCGTCATCGACGGTCTGGCAACACCGCTGTTGGCGGGTCAGGCCCGTGTGGCGCGCGGTGACGGTCGCGTCCAGCCCCTGCTCGGCGGGTATTCGGCGGATCTGTTCGGGCTCGTGCGAGCACATCGGATGTCTGACGATCGTTCGGTGATGGGCCTGGTCAGGGACGTGCCACACCTCACCCTGGTCGACGTCGATCCCGGCTCGCTCGTCAACATCAACACACCCGACGACCTCGAACCCCTGAGGGTCGGCTGGTAGGACGCTGCCGTGGTCGGCCCCTGATTGGTCAGAGGATGCGTTCCGAGCCCGCATAGACGTTGAACGTGTCACCGCGCACGAACCCCGCAACCGTCATGCCGAGTTCATCGCCGAGATCCACTGCCAGGGACGACGCTCCCGAGACTCCGCAGATCACGGGGATCCCGGCAACGGCTGCCTTCTGGACCATCTCGAAGCTGATCCGACCGGACACCATCAACACCATCGGTTCGAGGGGCCACCGGGCGCCGGCGAGCGATCCGACGAGCTTGTCGACGGCGTTATGGCGGCCGACGTCCTCGAATATGCCGAGCAGGGCGCCGTCCGCGTCGAACGCAGCAGCGGCATGGATGCTGCCCGTCGTCTCGAACGCGAGCTGGCTCGAGCGCATGAGGCCGGGAAGGGATGAGATCACGGACCGTTCGACGATCGGCCCATCGGGCACGTGGCGAGCGGCAACGCGGACCGCGTCGATCGACGCCTTGCCGCACACGCCACACGATGACGACGTGAAGAGGTTGCGTCGGAACTGCTCGGGATCGACGACCACGCCCTCGGCCAGGATCAGGTCGTAGCGGTCCCCGCTGTCCGAACCGGCGGCTCGCACCTCGTCGACCTCGTGCGGGCCGAGGACGATGCCTTCCGTGATGGCGAACCCCAACCCAAGTTCGCCGTCGTGGCCCGGAGTTCGCATGAGAACCGCCAGGGGGACACCACCGAGCCGGAACTCGACCGGGGCCTCCTCGACGAGCACATCGTCGGAATCCTCGGTGCCCCCGGGAGAGAACCGAGTGACCCGCCGCATCATTCGCCCTCCTCAGGTTGGATGTACGCATACCCGAATCGGCCCTTGATGCAGAGGTGTCCCTCTGTCACGGGATGGTCGAGTGGCGAGGTCACCTTGACGATGCGGTTGTCCTGGACGTGGAGGTCGAGGTTGCATCCGATTCCGCAGAAGCTGCAGATCGTCGTCGTCACCGTCTGGGCCGACTCGTCCCACGTACCCGCCTCTCGCATCCGGTACTCGCTCGTGAACATGAGCGCGCCGGTCGGGCATACGCCCACACAGTTGCCGCAGTAGACGCACGCCGACTCGGGCAGCGTGATGTCGTACTCGGTCGAGATCGTCGAGGTCAGTCCGCGTCCGGCCACGTCGATGGCGAACGTGTTCTGGGCATCGGGACCGCACGCGGCGACGCACCGGTAGCACATGATGCACTTGTCGTAGTCACGGACGTAGAGGTCATCCTCGATCTTCACGGTGTCGGTGCGTCGCCAGCCGCCCTCGTACTTCGAAGGGTCGATTGCGTACCGCTCCATCTGGCGCTTCGTCTCGGGTTCCGCAAGCGACAGGTCCACTGCGGATGCGAGGAGCTCGTACACCGTCCTGCGGGCCTGCTGCACGCGCGGCGAGTCGGTCGACACGTCCATGCCCTCGGACACCGCCCGCGAGCACGAAGGGACCAGGGTCCGTGAACCTGCGACCTCGACGACGCACACCCTGCAGGAGTTGATCGGTTCGAGCGTCTCGAGGTAGCAGAGCGAGGGAACGTCAGCGCCGACGGCCCTGCACGCATCGAGCACGCTCGAACCCTCGGGTACCCGTGCGGCGACTCCGTCGATCGTGATCTCCACCGCGGTCCGCGGATCGGCGAGGGGTTGGGCCGTCATGTCGGATCCCCGATCAGGCGCAGGTCGATCGCCGACTGGATCGCCACGGTCGCGAACTGGCCGAGTCCGCAGATCGACGCGTCTCGCAGGACACCGTCGAGTTCCGACAGGAGATCGAGCTCGCGCCTCACGTCGTCGGACCCGGATCGGATCCGAGATAAGGACTCCTCCTGGCGCACGGTTCCGACACGGCATGGGATGCACAGCCCGCATGACTCCTCGGCGAAGAAGTGTGCGATCCTCCCGGCGATCAGTGCCATGTCGACATCGGTGTTGAACACCATGATGACGCCGGACCCGAGCGAGATGCCGGCTGCCCGGGTCGCCTCGAACGTCAGGGGGACATCGAGGGCCTCCCCTGCGATGAACGTGCCGGCCGCTCCTCCGACGAGGACGGCTCGAAGGGATCCCTCGATGCCGCCGGCGAGAGAGATGAGCTCCCGAGTGGTCGCGCCGAACGGGACCTCGTAGACGCCGGGCGACACCACGTTGCCCGACACACAGAAGAGCTTGGGACCGGTCGACTCGGCGGTCCCGGTCTCTGCGAACGCCGCACCGCCCTCGTCGACGATCGCAAGGACGTTCATGAGCGTCTCGACGTTGTTCACGAGGGTCGGGCGCCCGAACAGCCCCGCCTCGGTGGGGAAGGGTGGCTTCTGGCGAGGCTCACCACGGAACCCCTCGATCGAGTTGAAGAGCGCCGTCTCCTCGCCGCAGATGTAGGCACCCGCGCCGCTGCGCAGTTCGATGTCGAAGGAGAACTCGGACCCTGCGATGTCACCGCCGAGGAACCCTGCGCGTCGGGTCTCGTCTATTGCGTCAGCGAGTCGGCGGCGGGCCAGGGGGTATTCGCCCCGGATGTAGATGTACCCCTTGGTCGCCCCAACCGCGTAGGCGGCGATCGTGAGGGCCTCGATCAGGCCGTACGGATCGGCCTCCATGAGGACGCGGTCCTTGAACGTCCCCGGCTCGGATTCGTCGGCGTTGCACACGACGTATCGCGGACCTTCCGCCGCGGCGACGGCTCGCCACTTGACGGCTGCCGGGAACGAGGCGCCGCCGCGCCCCCGCAGTCCGCTCGCCTCCATCTCGTCGATGACCGCCAGGCTCCCCATCCGCAGTGCGGTTCGAAGGCCTACGAAGCCCTCCCCGACGATGTGCTCATGGATCGAACCGGATCGGCGTGACAGGAGCGCGGTACCGGGTATCGAGTCGGTCGGCTTCACAGCCGACCGAGGGACCTCGGAACGGAGCACGTCGATGATGGCTTCTGACGATGCCGGAGCGACGCAGACGTCGGTCCCGCCAGCGACCTGGACGAATGTGGCCGAGCCCTTCTCGCATTGGCCGAGGCACGGCGAGCGCATCCACATGACATCGTCGTGGACCTCACCTGCAGGTCCGAGCTGCTCGGCGAGCGAATCGATCGCCGCTTCGACCCCTCGTGATCTGCATGCGATGTCGTCGCACACCCACGCGACACGCGCAGGACGATGGCTGGTCGCGATCAGATCGTAGAAGTCCGCCACGCCGAACGCCTCGGCAGGGGACACCGGCAGTCGCTCAGCGATGTAGTTGATGGCCCCGTGGCTGACCCAACCGATGGCCGACTGGACGGCGTGCAGGGCCGGAAGCAGGAGGTGGCGCCGGCCAGAAACGTGGCTGAAGCCCCCGTAGGCGACGTGATCGTCGACCGCGGATCGTTCCCCGCCGTCCCATACCGAGGTGGGTTGACCGAGCACGGAGTCCACGGCGAGCCGCTCGCTGGGGCTCGGTGCGTCGGAGGTTGTCTGATAGTCGATGCTCGCCTCAGCTCGTCGATACCGGTTCGATCCGCACCGCCGTTGCCTTGAATTCTGCCGTACCCGACTTCGGATCCCACGCATCGAGCGTCAGTGTGTTCACGTCGACGTCGTCTGGGGAGTGGATAGCCATGAAGACGAGGCCTCGACGGAGTCCGGTCGTGAGACGGATGGGCACCTCGATCGAGCCGCGCCGCGACGTGACGCGCACGATGGCTCCATCGGAGACGCCGAGGTCCTCTGCCTGTTCGGGGGTCATGTCGATCACGGCTCCGTGTCGGATGGGCGACCGGAACCCACCCGACTGCACGCCCGTGTTGTAGCCGTCGAGCCTGCGGCCAGTCGTCAACCGGATCGGGTAGTCATCGTCGAGGGCATCGATCGGTGGCGCCCACTCCACCGGCGAGAATGGCACGGGTTCCCTGATCATCGGGTCGTCCCAGAGCCATCCGTGGAGGAACCGGGTACCGGGGTGGTCATCGTCGGGACACGGCCACTGGATGCCGCCGAGTTCGTCGAGGCGGTCGTAGGACATGCCGGCGTGCATGGGAGAGAGATTGCGCACCTCGTCCCACACCGTCTTGGCGTCGGGCTCGCCCCAGTCGTGGCCGAGGACGCCCGCGAGGCCGTACAGGATGTCGAGGTCGTCTCGTGCCTCGCCCGGCGGATCGAGCGCCTTGCGGACCCTCTGGACCCTTCGCTCTGACGACGTGACCGTTCCTTCCGACTCGGCCCAGCCCGCCGCTGCAGGAAAGACGACGTCCGCGAGCTCGGCGGTTCGAGTGAGGAAGATGTCCTGCACCACGAGATGGTCGAGGCCCTCGAGGAGTTCGACGGCCCGACCGGTATCCGCCTCGGATTGGGCGGGGTTCTCACCGATGATGTACATGGCTCGGATGTCCCTGCGCTCCATGGCGTCGAACATCTCGGTGACGTGCCAGCCGGGACGTGTGGGGATCTCAGCGTCCCACGCATGTTCGAACTTCCTCCGGGACTCCGGGTCCTGGACGTCCTGGAAACCCGGCAGCTTGTTCGGGAGGGCGCCCATGTCGCCGCCTCCCTGGACGTTGTTCTGTCCTCGGATCGGGACGAGGCCGGATCCGTACCGGCCGACGTGTCCGGTGAGAAGTGCGAGGTTGATCAGCGCAAGGACATTGTCCGTGGCGTTGTGATGCTCGGTGATCCCAAGGGTCCAGCACAGCTGGGCCGTCGGGGCCGCCGCGTAGGTGTGGGCGAGTGAGCGGATGGCGGTTCGAGGCACCCCCGTGATCGCCTCTGCAAGCTCGAGCGTGTAGGGCTCGACCGAGGTTGCGAACTCATCGAATCGCCTGGTTGCACGCTCGATGAAGGAGGTGTCCGCGAGCCCCGCATGGATGATCTCGCGGGCGACAGCGTTTGCGAGGGCGATGTCGGAACCGACGTCGATTCCGAGCCAGACGTCTGCCCACTCTGCGGAGTCGGTCCGGCGTGGGTCGACGACGAACATCGAGGCACCGTTGCGCACACCCTTCATGAGGTGGTGGAAGAAGATGGGGTGTGCAGACCGCGCGTTCGAACCCCACAGGACGATGCAGTCCGTGGTTTCTATCTCCTCATACGACGACGTTCCGCCGCCCGCTCCGAACACTGTCGCCAGACCGACGACCGAGGGAGCGTGTCAGGTGCGGTTGCAGCTGTCGACGTTGTTCGTTCCCAGCACCGTGCGTGCGAACTTCTGGGCGACGTAGTTCATCTCGTTCGTCGCCTTCGAGCACGAGAACATGCCCGTCGCCGCACCGTCGCTCGCCGCGAAGCCGGCAGCCGCCCGCTCGAGTGCCTCGTCCCACGAGGCCTCACGCAGCTCGCCACCGTCACGCACCATCGGCGTCGTCAACCGTTCGTATCGTTTCCCCATCTCACCTCCTTTCTCTTGCGACCGACAGTACCAGCCGCCCCCTCACCGTTCGTACGCAACTGGCTCCACGCCCTCCTCAGGCGGCGTGGTCGTCCAAGATCGGGCGAGACAACGCGTCGATTCGGCGCGACGATGTCCGTGCAAGGCCGGACCGGCAGGTCGCCGTGGTCTGTGGCCTCCGCTCCGGCTTCTGTCGGCGCTCCCGGCACGAAGGCGGTCGTGTCAGTGAGGTGCGTTCGATGTTGGGCAGAAGAGTCCGAATGTTCTGGGTGTTCGTCGCGTTCGCGGGAGCCGTGTTCCTGGTTCCGGTCACGGCAGAACCGGCGTCCGCGTCGGCGCCTCACCCTGATGGGAAGATCGCGATCCTGGACGGTCAAGGGAACATCTACTTGATGGAGAGCGACGGAACCGGGCTGACCGAGCTCATCGATCCCTGGAACTCGAATGGGAGCGTCGTCCTGTGGTCACCGGATGGACTCAGCCTGGCCTTCACCTCGAACGGGTACATCGAAGAAGCCGACGGTGGCATGTACGTCACCGGCCTGGACGGTGATGCGCGGCGGGTCACATCCGAGGACTTCAGCGGTGTTCCGTATTCCTGGTCAC